>JAQVEB010000115.1 GCA_028698105.1 Petrimonas sp.
CCGGCTTTACATTGTCCATTGTCTCTACTTCCACTCCATCTACTATAATTAATGGTTTTTGACCAATTGCACCGGAGGCACCGCGTATTTCGATCCGCGATTGGTTTTCGTTCGTGTGCACACCGGCCACTTCTCCTTTCAGATCGCTCACCATACCCGTTTCCACAACATCATCGGGTTGCAGCACGATGGACAGCTTCGTCTGGTCTTTCTCCACAGTATATTCAAACGCCTTGTAGCCAATAGCCGCAAACCTCAGCACATCGCCTTTCTCAGCCTTAATCACAAAATTTCCCTGGGGGTCGGTAATAGTTCCTACGTTTGATCCTTTAATAACTACCGCTACACCCGCCATAAAACCGTCTTTGCCTTGCACACGGCCCGAAACGGTAAGTTTTTCATCTTTCAAATTTTCCTTGGCCCTAATTTCCACGCTTCCCAACTCCAGCGGATTTTGAGTTACATCCACCGTTTGATTTGCGATAATTAAAGAGTCTTTAACAGGTGTGGTAATTGTTTCATTTTTGGAAATATTCTCTACCTCCTTTTCCACCACTTTCGCATTCAGTTTCGGAACCGAAAGCACGATCATTGCCATAGCCAAAACGGGAAGTCCGATGGCGTAGGCCCATTTTTTACGGTTGTTTGTTTTGTTTTTCATCATCATTGTAATTCGTTTGTGCAAATCGCGCTGGCGGAAATTGTTGGCCAAAGCAAATTTATGCTCGCCCACGCTTTTGCGGATTAATAAAAGTTGATATTGTTTCGCATCGATGCCGTTGTTAAGTACCTGCTCGTCGGCCTGATATTCGTGTACCGACTGAACTTCGCGGCGCAGCAGCCACGAGAAGGGATTGAACCAGAAGGCGCACGTGAACAGGTCGAAAAAGATCATGTCCAGCGAGTGGTACAGGTGGATGTGCGCCCGTTCGTGGTTGATGATGGCTCGGTTGTCGGCCGAAACATCTTTGCGCGACAACACGATGTACCTCATCCAACTGAACGGCGAAATATCCGTATCGGTCACGCACAGAACCGTATCATCGGCAAGCGTTTGCTTGTCCGATCTCCGGATAATGGATACCAGTTGCCCCAACCCGATAAGGTACCGCACGAGCGCAAACAAAAACCCGATCGCAAAGATTGCCGAAAGCAATCCGATCCACGGAATTTCGATGGATGGTTGCGGCGCGACGAATTCGGTTACGGGTATTTCCGAAAAATCCATCGTAAACGTTTCGGTAACCGGCGGAGCTTCCTTTTCGGGCAGCAGGTTAAACCGGAAAAGCGGAAGCGCGGCCACCAGCATCGCAATGAGGATCAGCGAAAACCGGTTGAAACGGTGAAACGTGTTTTTCCCGAAAAACAGTTTGTAAAAACCGTAAAAAAGCGCCATGAGCACAGATGCGCGAAGCAGGTAGTATAAAAATTGTTCCATAATTTTTTCGGTTGTAATTCGATAGTAATTCAGTAGATATTCAATTGATATTCGGTTGTTTCGTTGAACATATCACCGCCACGACGAATATCACGAACGAAGTGAGTGAATTACAATTGAATTACTTTTCTTTTGTTACTTCATCCAACAGTTTTCTAATCTCTTCCACCGAAATGTTTTCGTCTTTGATGAGCGACGAAACCACGCTCAGGTACGAATTATCGAAATACTTCTTCACCACGTTTTTCAGCGTTCCGTTGCGGTATTCCTCTTCACTGATCACGGCAAAATAACGGTACGTTGTTCCCAGCGCTTCGTGCGACAGGAATCCTTTTTCTTCGAGCATCCGCACGAAGGTTGATAACGTATTGAAATGCGGTTTGGGATCGGGGTACATTTCCACGAGCTGTTTCACGAACAACGCTTCGTTTTCCCAAAAATAGCGCATCACTTCTTCTTCTTTGGCTGTTAATTCTTTCATTTTTTGAGACTGTTAGCCTATTGGAATTTAGACCGTTAGACTTAGTAAATTTTATTGTTAAGTGTCGGATGACCGATGACGGATGTCGTCGGCATCTGATGTCTGATTTTAATCATACTGCAAATATAACTAAAACTTTTCGTTTATGAACTAATTATTTTAGTTAAATAAACTGTATTTTTTAGTTAAAATTAATGTAAAAAGAAAAACCGATTGAAAATCAATCGGTTTTAAGAGCATAAAGTATCATCTGGTTTAGAACCAGCCGATGCTTTTAGGTTTTATTTTTCAGCCGCCCGTTTTTCTTGAGCGCCTGATCCAGAATCCACTGTATCTGTCCGTTCACGCTTCGGAACTCGTCGGCAGCCCATTTTTCGATGGCTTCCATCGTCTCCGAATCCAATCGCAGGGCGAAATTCTTGGTTGTCTTTTCTTTTTTAGCCATTTATTCCTCTTTCTTGCCTAATAGGGTAAGTGTTTCGGATATCGTGTCGGGACGATGCGTTCCGATAAGTATTTTTTTACCGTTTTTGAGAATGAGCTGCAGTCCGGCGTTTCCTGCCGTTTTGTAAACAACTTCGCTTTTCATGCGAAATCCGGCCACCCGAAAGCGTATTCCCCATCCGCCATACTTCAACATCGGGTTGTATTTTTTAATGTATGCCGACTGAACAACATCCCAGCCATACAGCTTATAGCGAATTTGAAACGGGAAAAATTTCACATAAATTCCTTCGGAATTAATGAATGTATGCAATCTGGAGCTGAGAATTGCGACCGTCAGGGCAAGAAACAGGATTGCGGTGAATACAAGCAACGTATTGTTCATCGGATTATTACCGAAGGGTTTACTGAATATCAACTGCTGAACGCCGCCGTATATAAATATTCCGTTCGCTGCGATCAACACCGCCATCACCCACCATTGGCGAAAACGCTGCACTTCGTAAAATTCAACCGGTTCTTTTTTCATTGCTCATTGATGTTAAACAACTGCTGTTTTGGAATTTATTGGTACAACGTACCCGTATTCAATACCGGTTGTGCCGACTCATCGGCACAAAGCACCACCATGAGGTTGCTTACCATCGCAGCCTTTTTATCGGTATCCATTTCGAGAATATTTTCATCTTCGATCCTGTCCAGCGCCATTTTTACCATGGTTACGGCGCCTTCAACGATCTTTTCGCGCGCCGAGATAATGGCTTCGGCCTGCTGGCGGCGAAGCATCACGGCAGCAATTTCGGGCGCATACGCCAGGTAATTGATGCGCGCTTCCACAATTTCTATTCCCGCCATCGCCAAACGGTCGTTCAGCTCTTTCAATAAATCCTCGTTTACCTCTTCCCCACCCGAGCGCAGGGTGATCTCGGCATCGGAAACAACATTGTTGTCATAGGCATACTGCCCTGCAACCTGCCGAAGCGCGGCATCGCTTTGTACGGCCACAAAGTTTTCGAACGCATCCATTTGCTTCGCAACCGAATACATTACCGAACCGTCTTTCCCGGGTTTGGACGATGCCATGGTTTGTGCGTCAATCTCGAACATGGCTTTGTACGTATCTTTCAGTTTCCACACCAGCACCAGCCCGATAAGAACCGGATTGCCTACTTTATCGTTCACTTTTATGGGCTCAACATTGAGGTTTCGTGCACGCAGCGACAATTTTTTCTTCGTCATAAACGGATTTATCCAAAAGAAGCCCGTATCCTTAAGCACCCCTTTGTATTTTCCGAAGAAGATCATCACCACTGCTTCATTCGGTTCCAGTTTCGTAAAACCGATCCAGAAAATAAACCAAAAAACGGAAAGGACGATCGCAGCAACGATCACCCACGCAATTCCCCGCGTGATCAGCCACGCAACCGCCGGCAACCACAACAGCATGATAAAAAGCATCACAAAACCATTTAGCTTAAAACCTTTAAAATTGAATTCTTTTGTCTCCATATTCTTTATTTTTTATGATATTATTTTGATATCACAAAGATATTGAATCTTATCCCGAATAAACAACGTTTGCATGAACTATTTTTCGTTTTTTAACTTTATTTATGGATTGAAAGGAAGATGAAGGGTGTCGGGTGTACAATGCCGGACGTTGGATGTCAAAAAATGTTCAATTTGCATTTATAACAGTTCGTTATGAAACCTCATATATAATTGTTTATCAATAATTTATATTGGTAATTCTAATTAGTTTTTTTGCGAACTCTAACGCGCTAAGAAGCAAAGATTTAAATTTTAAGTATGTCTCTGATTATCTGAGATATAAAAATTACACAAATTATCATATAATCAACAAAAACAGAACTTCGCGGCTTTGTGTCTTAGCGTTCAAAAGATATTTTATAACGAACTATTAATTCAGATACAACAGAAAATACTATCTTTGTGGTTCAAAAGAAATTAGAACGCTTTTCGCGGAAAAGCAAAACAATTAAATCAAAAAAGAAATGAAAAAACTATTTTTAATCCCGCTTGCTGCTATGACGATATTTGCATGCACCAACACCCGGAAAACAGGGAAATCTTCCGGCGAGAAAGGAAGCATTTTCTATACCGCCTACGACACTCCGTTCGGAACGCCGCCTTTTGACCAAATCTCGGAAGACGATTACAGGCCGGCATTTGCCTACGGCATGGAGCAACACGCCCGGGAAATTGATTCCATTGCCAACAACGCCGAAGCACCAACGTTTGAGAACACCATTGTAGCGCTGGATAACAGCGGCGAAATCCTCGACAGGGTTTCAACCGTGTTCTTCGGACTGGAAGGCGCCGAAAAAACCGACACCATCGAACAGATCGCTATCGAAATAACGCCCAAATTAACGGAACACAGCGATAACATCTACCTGAATCAAAAACTGTTCGACCGTATTAAAACGCTGTACGACGACACGGCGGCGCTTAACCTGACTACCGAACAGTTTCAGTTGCTCGATAAATATTTCAAACGCTTTGTGCGCGGCGGAATCATGTTAAGTGACACGGCAAAGGCAAGAATGCGCGAAATAAACAAAGAACTGTCGGCGCTCACACTGGATTTCGGCAACAACGTCCTGAAAGAGACCAACAATTATAAACTGGTTATTGACAACAAAGCCGATCTGGCCCGCCTGCCCGAAGGCGTGATCGCCGCGGCAGCCGAAACGGCTAAGAAAGACAGCCTCGACGGTAAATGGGTGTTCACGCTGCAAAAACCGAGTTGGATTCCGTTCCTGCAATATGCCGACAACCGCGCGTTGCGCGAAAAGCTGTATAAAGCCATGTATATGCGCGGCGATAACGATAATCAGTTCGATAACAAAGAGATTATCAATAAGATCGTTAATCTGCGTATCGAAAAAGCCAAGTTGATGGGTTACAACACTTATGCCGACTACGGTTTGGAGCAAACGATGGCAAAAACGCCTCAGGCTGTTTACAAACTGCTCAACGATATTTGGAAATATGCTTTGCCGCAGGCAAAAAAAGAAGCCGTGGAATTGCAGGCGCTTATAGACAAGGAAGGCGGGAACTTTAAACTCCAGTCGTGGGATTGGTGGTATTACACCGAGAAGCTGCGCAAAGAGAAATATGCGCTGGAAGAATCGCAGATCAAGCCATACTTTAAAATGGAAAACGTTCGCGAAGGCGTTTTCATGGTCGCCAACAAACTTTACGGGCTTAATTTCAAGAAACTGGATAACATTTCGGTTTACAACCCCGAAGTGGAAACCTACGAAGTAACCGACGCCAACGATTCCCTGATCGCGATATTTTACACCGATTATTTTCCGCGAAGCGGCAAAAGCCAGGGCGCATGGATGAGTAATTTCCGCGACCAGTGGGTGCAAAACGGCAAGGACATCCGTCCCATTGTTTACAACGTGGGCAATTTTACGAGGCCTACCAACAATACGCCGTCGCTCCTTACCCTCGACGAAGTGGAAACCATGTTCCACGAGTTCGGCCATGCTACGCACGGCATGCTGTCGAAGGTGAACTACAAAGGCGTTTCGGGAACCAGCGTTTATCGCGATTTCGTGGAACTTCCCTCACAAATCATGGAACATTGGGCGTTTAATCCCGAAGTGCTGAAACTGTATGCGAAGCATTACGAAACCGGCGAAGTGATCCCCGATTCACTGATCCAAAAAATAAGCGCTGCCGCCAACTTCAACCAGGGATTCACAACCGGCGAACTTGTCGCAGCCGCGCTGCTCGATATGGATTGGCACACCCAGACTACGCAACAGAAATTTGATGTGCGCGATTTCGAAAAGAAATCCATGGAAAAGATCGGACTTATTCCCGAAATCATCCCGCGCTACAGAAGCACATACTTCAACCACATCTTTAGCGGCGGCTACTCTGCCGGATACTACAGCTACCTGTGGTCGGAAGTGCTGGATGCCGATGCATTCCAGCCCTTCGTGGAAAAAGGCATATTCGATCAGGCAACCGCCAAATCATTCCGCGACAACATCCTCTCGAAAGGAGGATCGGATGAACCGATGAAACTCTACATCCGCTATCGCGGTGCGGAACCAAATCCCATCTATCTGCTTAAAAACAGGGGATTTGTGAAGTAAATTTTCGGTATTTAGGCAAATCGTCAGGTTATTCCAAAAAATAATCTGACGATTTGGTCTTAAAAAAGACAAAAAAAGCGTATATTTGCACGCTTAAATCGGGAGGCATCTTGAATGCCTCTGTTTTTGAATAACTATTGAGGATAACAGGCTATAAAACAATAAAATACAAATATAAATATAAAAAAGTAAAACTAAAAACGAAATGTCAAACAAAGGATTCATTAAAGTTTTCAGTATTTTACTCACGCTGATCTCGTTATTTTACCTGTCTTTCACCGTGGTGGGATGGCAATATAACAAGAAAGCTGATCAATACGCGAATGGAAACTTAGCCCTTAAGAATCAGTATCTTGATTCATTATCAACCGAAAAAGTTTATCTCGGATACACCCTGAAGGAAGTTCGTCAGAAAGAGATCGGTTTGGGACTTGACCTGAAAGGCGGTATGACGGTAATCATGGAAGTAGATGCCGCGCAAGTTATTCGCGCACTGGCCAATACCGATGATCCGCAATTCAACGAAGCCCTGAGAGAAACCATCGTGCAGAACCGAAAAGGCAGCTCGCTCGATTTTATCTCTCTCTTCCGTCAAAATTACGAGCGGATTAATCCGAACGGCAAACTGGCAAACATTTTCAGCATCACCATGAGCGACCGCGTTAGCCCGACAGCTACCAACGACCAGGTGATCGCCGTGCTACGCCAGGAAGTGGCCAGCGCTGCCGATAACTCGTTCAACGTGCTTCGCACACGTATTGACCGTTTTGGTGTGGTTGCTCCCAACATACAAAAACTCGATCAGGCCGAACGTATCCTTATCGAGCTTCCGGGTATCACCGAACCTGCACGTGTACGTAACCTCTTGCAGGGAAGCGCCAACCTCGAGTTTTGGAAAACGTATAACGTGAACGAACTGGCGCCTTATTTCAGTCAGGTAAACCAACTTTCGGCAGAATTGGCACAATCGTTATCAACAGACAGCTCAGCCGATTCCACGAAGATTACCGACAACAAACCGGCTCAGGATTCGTTGCAGGTGAACGATTCGCTTGCATCTGCCAATATGCAGTTGGCTTCGACCGACGACACCGAAGCAAAACCGGTTACCATCAACAAAAACTTTGCACAATATTTCAATCAGCCCTACTTTGCCATGAGCGGAGCCACCGGTCCCATGGTGGGAACGGTTTCCAAACTCGACACGGCTGCCGTGAATTTCATCCTCAACAAATATAAAGATGTTTTTCCGGCTGACGTGAAATTCAAATGGGGCTTTAAACCGATTGACCCCAAAGAAACTTATTTCGAACTCTACGCCCTCCGCGGCGACGGGTCAAAAAGAGGCCCTGCGTTGGATGGCGACGTTGTAACCAACGCGCGTGCCGATCAGGGACAGCAAGGTTCGGCATGGGAAGTGAGCATGACTATGAACTCAGCCGGAGCAAACCGGTGGGCAACCATAACGGGAGCCGAAAAAGGGAATTCCATCGCGATCGTTTTGGATGGATATGTGTATTCCGCTCCGCGCGTGAACGATAAAATTGAAGGCGGACGCTCGTCCATTACCGGCAATTTCACGCTCACCGAAGCACAAGACTTAGAGAACGTGCTGAAATCGGGTAAGATGAAAGCCGGCGTGCGCATCGTTCAGGAAGACGTTGTTGGCCCGTCGTTGGGACAGGAAGCTATTCAGGACGGTTTCTGGTCGTTCGTGATCTCGCTTATCGTGCTGTTCATCTTCACCTGTATCCTTTACGGAATTATTCCGGGAATGGTGATCAACGCCGCGCTGCTCATCAACCTGTTCTTCACTCTGGGAGCGCTCGCGGCATTCCAGGCGGTACTCACGCTGCCGGGCATCGCGGGTATGATCCTCTCGCTCGCCATGGCGGTGGATGCCAACGTACTTATCAATGAACGTATAAAAGAAGAACTTGCCGCAGGCAAAACCCTGCGAAGAGCGTTGGAAGACGGTTATAAGAATGCTTTCTCGGCGATTTTCGACTCGAACTTAACGACCATTATTACCGGTATCATCCTTGCCGTGTTCGGAACAGGGCCCATCCGTGGTTTTGCCATCACGCTGATCATCGGTATCGTAGCATCGTTTATCACCGCGGTTTACCTCACCCGTCTTGTTTACGAAAACCGGTTTGAAAAAGGTAAATGGTTGAATCTTACCTTCACCACGAACATTTCAAAAAAAATGTTCAAGGAATACAATTATGACTTCCTGCATAACAGTAAAAAAATATTACTCGCTATCGGCATCTTCATTGTGGTGAGCATTCTTTCTTTTTTCACGTTGAAACTGAATACAGGTATTGATTTCACCGGAGGACGCAACTACATCGTTCGCTTCGATAATCCGGTAAAAACGGGCGATATTCAAAACGCACTGGTACCAAACTTCGGCGAATCGGTTCGCGTGATCACCATCGGATCAAGCAATCAGGTTCGTATATCAACAAACTTTAAGATTGATGACGAGAGCGAAACCATCGAACAACAACTGAGAACGCTGCTTGGCGAAAGCCTGAAAGAATATATTGCACCGGGTAAAACCATTGACGATTACATTCAAAGTTCACAAAAAGTGGGGCCCAGCATTGCCGAAGACATGATGCGGAACGCGTTCCTCGCCTTGGCCGTAGCGCTCGCGATAATGGGATTGTACATTTTTATCCGATTCAACAACTGGGCATTCTCGTTGGGAACCATTGCCGCGCTGG
>JAQVEB010000116.1 GCA_028698105.1 Petrimonas sp.
TTATTTTTGCGCCCATTGCAATTCAGTCGGCTATCGCGCTGGGTGTCAGCCCCTATCCTTTTGTGCTGGCTGTTGCCACAGCGGGAACCATGTGCCTGGCAAGTCCCTACTCCACGCCGCCCAACTCGCTGGTTATCTCACCGGGGCGCTACACGTTTAACGATTACGTGAAGGTGGGTTTGCCCCTGCAGATCATTTATATTTTGGTTATGGTGTTGGCTTTGCCGTTGCTCTATCCGTTTTAAAGCACCGGAACGTCTCCCGTATCGCTCATCTTTACGATAATATCCACAGCCGATAATCGGTTTCCTCTTCCGATCAACGGATTGATATCCATTTCTTCTATCTCCGGCACAATGGACAGCAGGGCCGAAACGTTGCACAGCGTATCGGCAAAAAGCTGCTCATTAACAGCTTCCATTCCGCGAATACCGCGAATGATGGGATACGATTTTAGCGAACGGATCATGCGGAACGCCTCGGAATGGCTCAACGGAGCCAGCGCGAACTGAATATCTTTCATCACCTCCACAAAAATACCACCCAGGCCGCAGGTTACCAAATGGCCAAAATCGCCGTCGCGTTTCACGCCGATAAACAATTCCACGCCTTTTTCCATCTGCGATATCTGCACACCCTGCGCGCCGTTTATCGCCATTAGGCGATGGAAGTTTTCTTTTACCGCTTTCTCGGTGGCCACATGAAGAATAACGCCGCCGGCGTCGGATTTGTGCGCCAGCCCCACAACTTTCATCGCCAGCGGGAAACCGATGACGCGCGCTGCTTCCACAGCCTCCTGTTCGGAAGAGACCAAACGCTCGTCGGGACGTGTAATTTCCATCAAATCCAGCAATTTCAATGCATCGCCAACCGGCAACATTCCTTTCTTGCCATCGAGTAATTCGCGTATTTGCGCCGCATTGGGTAGTGGCGAGCGCTTGAGCGGTTCGTCGGGCAAAACGGTGTTATAGACTTTCGATAACGCTTTGGCCAACACAGCCTCGTCATCAAAATAAACGCCGCGGTGCTTCGCGAAGGCTTCCATTTCTTTTTTCGCGTTCAACACCGATGGAAGCACGGCATAGATCGGTTTTTTACATCGTTGTTGCTGCTCATGGATCACCTCATAGGCATCGGCCGTGGAGAACAAGCCGGGGCTTCCGAAAATAACGACAATGCCGTCAATCATATCCACTCGCTCGCACGTTTCGATGGCTTTTTGCAACTGCTCCGCAGTTCCGGTGGCAAGAATATCAATGGGATTCCCTACCGAAGCGCCTTCGAACAGTTGTTCACGCAGTTCGCGGGTGTACGTTTCGGGAATTGGGGGAACAGAAAAACCACCTTCGGCCAACGCATCGGTAAGAATAACGGACGGCCCGCCGGCGTGAGTGATGATCGCTATATTTTTCCCGTCCAGCACGCGATGTTGCAACACGCCGCCCACGGCGCTCAGCTCTTCGCGGCTGCGACAGCGCGTAACGCCCGTTTTCCGGAACAACGCGTCAACCGATTTATCGGAATTGAGCATGGCGCCTGTGTGCGATGCCGCAGCACGCACGCCATCATCGGAAGTGCCCGATTTAATTGCAGCGATGCGACATCCTTTCTCTACCAGCGAACGCGCATGCGTAAGGAATTTTTGCGGCTTCCCGATGCTTTCCATGTAAAGAAGCAACGTGCGGGACGAACGGGACGCGTCGAACCGTTTATCGAAATACGCCAACACATCTTCTACCGATGTTTGCGCTGCGTTTCCCACCGAATATACCGAAGAGAACGAAAGTCCTTTGCTCAACGCCGCCTCCATAATAAAAACGGCCGTGGCGCCCGATCCCGAAATAAAATCGCACCCAAAAGGCGTATGTTGCGGCACTGGCGTGGTAAATACCGATTGATGATGCGCGTTCATCACACCAATACAATTGGGGCCAATGAGCGTTGCGCCCGCGGCAGCAGCCGAGGCGGCCATTTTCTGTTCCAGGATTTTTCCTGCTTCGTTGGTTTCGGAAAATCCTGCGGAAATAACGATAATGGCTTTGGTATTTTTCTCTTTTACCAGAATTTCAACGGTCTCGGGACAAAATCGTGCCGGAATGGCCAACACGGCCAAATCAACCTGCGGAAGAGCGCTCACACCGGGGAGGCATTGAACGCCTTGTATGCTGGTCGCCTTCGGGTTCACGGCAAACAGGTCTCCCTCGAACGTTCCGGTCAAAATATTGTGCAATATTTTTCCTCCGGGCTTGGCAATATCGGTTGATGCACCGATTACGGCAATGCTCCGCGGACGAATGAGTTGAGGAGTGATCATTGTACTAAATTTTAGATGATGGTTTTTTCTTGTATAACAGCTACAATATTAACTCTTTTTTCCGAATTAGCGAAATATTTGTACGGTTTTATATTTTTTTCCATTGTTGTCCGATAAACTATAAGATTTGCCTGTAAGGCAACATTTTCATAACCGTATGCAAACCCGATGATAATCGGGTGTAGCTTACGGCAGTTGGCACAAATCACATACTGCCTGTAAGGCAGGATTTTATAAAAGTCCGACCACTTCGGGTCGAGGATAGATTGAGATATTTGCACCGTAAGCCACGCTACGCTGGCATAAGTCCCGAGCTATCGGGAGAAAATATGGCTTTCCAAGCCCTGCGTTCTCAAACTTACACCAGAATAGGCTATGACAAGGATTTTCGGAACAAAATCTGACGTTTTTATCGGGCAAAACTGATTTTTTCTCGGTATGCAATTATTTTTCGCCACCAACGTTGACTTAAAACGACAAATGAAGCTCACAAGACAAATCCCCACCGTGAATTATAAAAACTTAACATCCTTTATGCCGTGATTCCGGACGCCTACGCATCTTATTGATAAATATTTGTTACTTTTACGTGCATCTAAAACGAACGTGGGACATGAAACCTGTACGATTATTCACAACAGTATGTTTGCTGTTTGCATTGCAAACGATCCTTGCACAGGAAACAACACAAAAGAAAGATACCCTGAAATTGCAACTTCCCGAACAGCCGTCGCTGAAACCGGATTCACTGCAATTGAATGCAGCGCCGGAGCAAAACTCCAACGCCGTTTTCGATTACAAACTTAAACCTTCTCTCACAGCTCATTCATTGGGCAATTCATCGGACAACACCATCGAAAACCGCGTTTTCGATTCGCCTAAAGTACAAATAAACGGCTACGGACACGACCTGTTCAACAACTCCGAGCGCACGGCTGTGTTCTCAGTGAATCCCGCAAACAACCTCACGCTCTACTCCGCCGCCACCATCGGCGTGTATAAAACCTTGCCTTTCGGCAATATAAATTATTACAACCTTAATCTGGGAACAGCTTTTGCAATAAGCCGGGAGCTAACGGGGAACGGCGGCGTTTTTTACCAGTCCACACTTAAAGCTCCGCTCCCAATTGCGGGTACATACGCGAATTTCGCTTACCGGCCATCCGGTATTTTTCAGATTGACGGCGGACTCACGTATCAGCAAACACTCGGAAATAGGTTTAACGTTTACCAAAAGTCGCTTATGCTGGACGCGCACGCCCGCTACCGACTGGCTGAGGACTGGTATATCAATGCATACGGAGGTATGCCGCTCTACCAAAGCAACAACCTTATCGGTGCACCCATGCTTCCGATGATGCCCCGTTCATATTACGGCGGCACGCTGGAGTATTGGTTTCAGCCGAAAATGGCCGTTGAAGGCGGCATCATTATGCAACAAGACATGTTCGGGAAAATGCACCCCGTACCTAAGTTGGAATTTAAGTTCGGTGATCGGTGATAAAATAAAGCAAGGTGTAAACCCTAAAGCTTAGACGCTGAACATCCATTATTTAACAAACAACGAACGAGTCGGATTAACAAAATTTAATACCACATTTTAACGTAACAAATTTAAAACATTAAATATATTAATTACTTTTGTACGTAACAAAATCGAAATAAAATCGTATTTGCACGCTAAACCAAAGGTAAAGAGCGGGTTATTGCGGTTTAAATCAATGAAAATTGATTTAGAAAATTTCGATTGTACTGTTGCATACCCCCATCTTTCCGCGTTTAACGGAATTAAAAGGGTTATATAGGAAAATAAGAGTTAAATGCAGGCTGACGCTCAGTTATTCGGAGTTAAATCGTTTTAAACAGTAGATTTTCGAAAAAAGCAAAAGCAATCAAATGGAAAATAGCAAACAAAAAATGGCGAAAACATTGAAACTCATTTCAAAAGATCGCCAACGAACCAATATCCTGCGCGAGTGGGAACAAAAAACTATCGCATATTTGGTGCAACGCATCCCGTCCTGGATTTCTTCCGATGGGCTGACGGCAATTGGGTTCTCCGGTAATTTTATGGTAGCCGCCAGTTTTGCCTTAGCAACTTATTTCAGCCGATATTGGCTTTTGCTGTCCATCCTGGGCTTTATGATCAGTTGGTTTGGTGATTCGCTGGATGGACGCCTCGCCTACTACCGAAACAAACCGCGTAAATGGTACGGCTTCTCGCTCGATATAACCGTGGATTGGATCGGCACCATTCTTATCGGCCTCGGCTTCATGATCTACATTCAGGGTGCATGGCAGGTATTGGGATTCATATTCGTAGTATTGTACGGATGGGAAATGATCACAGCGCAACTGCGTTACAAGGTTGGCGGACAATACTCCATTGATTCGGGAATTTTCGGTCCCACCGAGGTGCGTATTCTTATCGCTTCCATTATGGTATTGGAAGCATTCGTGCCCGGTTCCATTATTTATATGGCTATTATAGCCGGTGTATTTTTGTTATATTCCAACGTAAAGGAAGCGCGTAACCTGCTTAAAATGGCCGATCAGCGGGATAAGGACGAAAAAGCGGCAAAAGAAGAGGAATTACGAATGAGCAAAAAAGAAAATGCTTAAGCACGTACTACTTTTTTCAAAAGCGCAGGTTTCGGCATTCTTCGGAGGAATAGTTGATTATGGCGTAATGGTCTTCGTAACCGAGGTGTTTCATGTCCATTATACCGTGAGTATTGCCATTGGAGGCATTGTGGGCGCCATAGTGAATTTCACCATCAATAAAAAGTGGACGTTTAACTCAAAAGAAACCGAATACCGAAATACGCTTTTGCAACAACTGTTGAAATATTTTGTAACCGTAACCAACAGTATCATATTAAAATCTACCGGAACTTATTTTCTGACAACGCTTCTTGGCATTGACTATAAAATCAGTCGTATATTTGCCGATTTGGTTGTTTCCACCTGCTTCAATTACACGTTACAAAAACAATGGGTTTTTAAAAAAGTGCCTAACAGCAAGATACCTCAAAAAAGTCTGTTAACCGATCCGGTACGGTACTACTCAAAAGAAAACAACCGGAAATAAGACACACCGCAATTCACGTAATTTCAGTAATTGAAAGCTCCGGTTTTCATATTTTTCCGGCACAATTCAAAAGAAAGAACTATCCGAATAAATCGCTCCCGGCTCATTCTTCGATTCTCTTCACACCGCAAATAGCGCTTAATTGCACCGAGAATGAATTTTAACAAATACAAAAAAAGCACATTCCCGCACCTTCTTTTCTTAAATAATGTTGTATATAAGCCTTTCGGCTTGTTTTTTTTAATTTTAAGATGAAATGTTAAACAAAAAAGTCGTTTATTTGTTAAATCATAAGCATTAAAAAAACGATCTTTTAAAATATTGATATCGCAAGTAAGGTAAGTAATTAATTAAAGGAGTATGAAGAAATCAACTATTTGGTTACTTGCCGTGATTATGTTCGTAGCTTTTTTCGCGCTGTTGTTCTTGCAGGTAAGTTATATGAAAACAACGTTAAATGCCCGCAACGCGCAGTTCGATGAAGCAGTGAAAAGGAGTTTGAATAACGTTTCTGTGCAACTTGAACAGGACCAGACGCTCCGTTTTTTGGAGAAAGATATGCAGGAATCCGAGAATCAGTATCCCTTGTATAATCAACCCGATTACGGAACCGGAACAATACGTCACCAATCCAGCACAACAACGATTATTCACCCCGATGGTACATCAGAAACCACTATTGAACAAAGCATAACCGGAAACAATCCTGGGCAAAACCAACCGGGGACGGGCGTTTTTATTTCACCAAACCATGGTGCAAACACTATCCCCAAAATGTCTTACGACATGCAACAGGAATTTTCGAAACGATACCTGCATGAACAAGCATTACTCAACGAGGTGATCCTTAAAATCATGCGTACCGCAAGTAACGAGCCGATTGAAAATCGTATTGATTTCAGGCAACTGGAATCTTACATCCGCTCCGAGCTGCTTTCA
The DNA here is from genome assembly GCA_028698105.1 of Petrimonas sp. GTDB lineage: Bacteria > Bacteroidota > Bacteroidia > Bacteroidales > Dysgonomonadaceae > JAQVEB01. The sequence continues at coordinate 6,345 of JAQVEB010000116.1, forward strand.
AACGGAATGAATGTACCGTATAGTTTTCAGGTAATAGACAACAACAACAAGGTTGTGTTCTCCATGCCGGGCTTTTCCAACAAAGACGAAAAAGCAATCTATACGCAAACTCTTTTTCCGAACGATCCACCGGCAAAATTAAATTCATTAAGGGTATATTTTCCTTCAAAAGAGGACTTTATATCGGCAGGAATGAAATTTTTTGTACCATCGCTATTATTTACGTTCATCCTGTTGATCACGTTTATTTACACGATAGTTACGCTATTCAGACAAAAGCGTTTGTCTGAAATGAAAAACGATTTCATAAACAACATGACGCACGAGCTGAAAACGCCCGTGTCAACTATTTCGCTGGCATCGCAAATGCTCAAAGACCCGTCCATCACAAAATCGCCGGAAGTATTCAAACACGTTACCGGCGTGATAAACGATGAGACCAAACGGTTGAGTTTTCAGGTTGAAAAGGTTTTGCAAATGTCGTTGTTCGATAAGCAACGCACCACGCTCAAACTGAAAGAAGCAGATGCAAACGATATTGTGGTAAATGTTGCCAACACACACGTATTGAAGGTTGAAAAATTCGGCGGTGAACTCGATATTGACCTTCAAGCCGAGAAATCGCTGGTGAGAGTAGATGAAATGCACTTCACGAACGTGCTGTTCAATTTACTCGACAATGCGCTGAAATATCGGCGCGAGGATGTTCCTCCGAAGTTGGTAATCAGGACAAAAAACGAGGGCAATAAGTTGCTCGTTTCGATTGAAGATAATGGAATTGGTATTAAAAAAGACGAATTGAAGAAAATTTTTGAGCGGTTTTACCGTGTGCCAACCGGTAACCGGCACGATGTGAAAGGCTTCGGGCTTGGGTTAGCATACGTTCATAAAATCGTGAAGGATTTAAATGGAACAATACGTGCCGAAAGCGAATTAGGCAAAGGCACTAAATTTATTATTAGTTTACCCGTAATAACACAAAAATGATATGGAAGAAAAATTAAAATTATTTTTATGCGAAGATGATGAGAATCTTGGCATGTTGCTCAGAGAATATCTCCAGGCAAAAGGATTTGATACCGATCTGTTTCCCGACGGAGAAGCCGGTTTCAAGGGTTTTGTGAAGACCAAATACGATCTGTGTATCGTGGACGTAATGATGCCTAAAAAAGACGGCATAGCACTGGTGAAAGAAATCAGAACCATCAACACGGAAATTCCCGTTATCTTTCTGACAGCAAAAAATATGAAAGACGACGTGCTGGAAGGTTTTAAAGCCGGCGCCGATGACTACATCACCAAACCGTTCAGCATGGAGGAACTGGTGCTTCGCATTGAGGCCATCATCCGTCGTGTGAAAGGAAAGAAGACAAAAGAACAGCAAGTGTACAAATTCGGAAACATGACTTTCGATACACAAAAGCAAATTCTTTTCATTGGCGACGAACAAACCAAACTCACGACCAAAGAATCGGAACTTCTGACCCTTCTTTGCGCACACGCAAACGATATTCTGGAACGCAACCACGCCCTGAAACAGATTTGGGAAGAAGACACTTACTTCAATGCCCGCAGTATGGACGTGTATATCACCAAGCTGCGCAAACTGTTGAAAGCAGAACCCGATATTGAGATCATCAACATTCACGGTAAAGGATACAAACTGATTGTTCCAACCGAGGATGAATCTGCCGAATAACAGCAGCCGGTAATAAAACAGTAAAAGCCGCCCGAAAAGGCGGCTTTTTTATTGGTTTTCAGCGAATTGTCTGGAGCATTACAGTTCCTTGTCTATCGCTTCTATTTTCTTTACGATCAACTCCATATCGGCTTTCAGCTTCTTCACTTTTGAATTCATGTCATCCACAAGGCTGTTGCCTTTTTTGGAAGAAACCGATAAAAACCCGATGTTATTTTCGTAGGTCTGTAATTCGCTTTTCATGCGTTCGTACTGGCGCATGAGCCGGTCGCGTTCGTGTAGAATTTGTCCGCGGGCATTGTCCGATCTTGCCATGTCGGATAAATTGCTTTTAAAATTTTCCAGTTTCCGGTCGGCTTTATCTATATTCAGCCGGCTGAATTGTGCGTCGGTAGCATCGTAGAAATCTTTATAAGCTTTATCTTTCTGTTTAAAAGGCACATACCCTATTTCGTGCCACTCGTTCATGAGTTCTTTGAGCAGTGGCAAAGCTTCCTCAACCGGCAACGCAGGATCAATGTTGTTTATTTTATCCACAACTTCTTTTTTAGCCTCGAGGTTCTTCAACTCGTCACCGAATTTCGATGAAGTATGCAATTTTTTCTGTTCAAAAAAATGGTCGCACGCCGATATAAAGCGTTGCCACGTACTGTCCACATACTTGCGGGGAATTAAACCGATTTGCTTCCACTCTTTCTGAATGGCGATCATATCCTGCGTGGTTTTGCGCCAATCGGTGCTGTCTTTCATTGCTTCGGCGCGTTCGCACAGTTCGAGTTTCTTCTTCAGGTTTTCATCCATATCCTCACGGATTGATTTGTAGTAATCGTTCTTTCTCCTGAAAAATTCGTCGCAGGCTGTACGGTAACGTTCATAGATTTTCGAATTCCATTTCCGGGGAACGTAGCCTATTTTGCGCCATTCGGCCTGAATGTCGAGCACTTCTTTTACCTTATTCCGCCAGTCGTTAACGGTTTCAATTTTCTCGTAATCAATAGCTTCCAACTTTTCGCACAACGCCGTTTTTTTATCGAGGTTCTCGGTTTCCTTTCCTTTAAGTTCCTCGAAATGCGATTGATATTTTTTATTTATCAACGTTGAAGCTTCTTTGAAACGCAACCAGATGGTTTC
>JAQVEB010000117.1 GCA_028698105.1 Petrimonas sp.
ATCGGATTATGCTGCCGCGGCCGTTTGTTCCGCCGATGGACGCCACCTCGCCATGATGCCACATCTGGAACGTACCATTTTTCCGTGGCAAAACGCGTATTATCCGTACGAACATCGTAAAAATGATGTTACGCCATGGATGGAGGCCTTTGTGAACGCAAAAGAATGGCTGAAAACACGCGGGTGAGGCGATTGCAAAATCGTTAAATCACACAATTTCGTATTAATGTCCGAAAAAAAAATCTCATCTTCCGCATTTTCAGATAGCAAACCGCACTACGCTATCCTCGACGGATTGCGTGGCGTAGCGGCTCTGATGGTGATACTGTACCACTTATTCGAAGGCTTTGCAACCAGCCCCATTGACCAACGGTTCAATCACGGATATTTAGCCGTGGATTTCTTTTTTGTCCTGTCCGGATTCGTGGTAGGCTACGCCTATGACGATCGCTGGAAAACAATGAGCAAAAAAGATTTTTTCAAACGCCGGTTGATCCGTTTGCATCCGATGATCGTGATGGGATTCATCTTAGGCGCTATTACCTTTTTTATACAAGGCAGTGTAAAATGGGACAGCTCGCCCGTTTCGATCTCGTGGGTTTTGCTCGCCTTGCTTGCCAGTTTTTTTCTGATCCCGGCTGCGCCGGGTTCAGGCATTGAAGTTCGCGGAAATGGCGAAATGTATCCGTTAAACGGCCCGGCATGGTCGTTATTTTTCGAGTACATCGGGAATATCCTCTACGCTTTGTTCCTTCGTCGGCTATCCACAAAGGCGTTGGCAGTGCTTGTTGCGTTGTCGGGAGTTGGCTTGGCAACGTTTGCCATCGGCAACTTTTCCGGTTACGGGCATCTGGGTGTGGGTTGGTCAATGGCCGACTACAACCTGATCGGCGGATTCCTTCGCTTGCTGTTCGCGTTTTCGATCGGTTTGCTCATGTCGCGTAATTTTAAACCCGTGAAAATAAAAGGAGCTTTTTGGATATGCAGCCTGGCAATCGTTATCCTGCTTTCCATGCCGTACGTAGGTGATGGCAGCGCGCCGTGGATGAACGGCATTTACGACGCGGTATGCACCATCGTGATTTTCCCGATACTTGTTTATCTGGGCGCTTCGGGTAAAACAACAGACAAGGGTTCATCAAGAATCACTAAATTTCTGGGGGATATATCTTATCCGTTGTACATGGTACATTATCCGTTTATGTACCTGTTTTATGCATGGGCGTGGAGCAAAGAGCCTCATCTTACTTTTGCGCAAACCATGCCGATGCCGTTCATTCTGTTTTTCGGGAACATCCTGTTGGCGTATCTGATCTTGAAATTTTACGATGAACCGGTACGCAAGTACCTGACGAAACGGTTTATTTTGCGAAGAGAACAGTAGGCAACCCGTTTTTCAATCTCGATCAATCTTTTTCAATCTCAAACAACTACCTATAATGAGCAATATTTTCCAATACAAACTCAAAGTCCGCGACTACGAATGCGACACGCAGGGACACGTAAACAACGCCAATTATCAGCATTATTTCGAAGTTACCCGCCACGAATTCCTGGAATCCGCAGGATTAAATTTTCACGAACTTCATTTGCAAGGCATTGATGCTGTGGTGGCGCGCGTGGATATCCGGTACAAAATCCCGCTTATCGGGATGGACGAATTCGTTTGCACCATCAAGGAGATTGAGCGGCAAAACGTAAAATACATTTTCCACCAGGAGATTTATCGCCTTTCCGATAACGCGTTGTGTGCCAAAGCGAAAATTGAAGTGGTAAATCTTGTGAACGGAAAACTTGCCAAACCCGAAGTGTTTGACGAAGCCTTTAAAGAGTATTTATAGAACAAAGACTAATAAAAAAGAAGATAATCGAATTTCACAACTTTTTGAGACTCGGCTTCTCCCTCCCTTGTGGGGAGGGTTGGGGAGGGGTCTCGTAACCCGAAACCCAATGATCACCGACAGAACCCTTTACCAGATTGCTCTCACGCAAATCAACGGCGTGGGTGTAACGCTTGCACGAAGCCTGATGCAGGCTGTGGGCGACGAGGAATCGGTTTTTAAAGAACCTACCAGAAACCTGGAGAAGATTCCGCGTATTTCGCGGAGATTGATAGACGAGATCCGTAATCCCGAAGTGATGAAGCGTGCCGAGGCAGAACTCCGGTTTGTAGAGAAAAACGGTATTGAAACGCTGTTTTTCACCGATTCCGGCTATCCGCAACGTCTTACAAATTGCATTGATGCTCCCGTACTGCTTTACGCCAAGGGCGATACGGATTTTAATCGCGAGAAAGTGGTCAGCATTGTCGGCACCCGGAACGTAACGGACTATGGCCAAGAATTCTGCCGAAAATTCATCAAAGAGCTATCGGAACAATTTCCCGATCTACTCATCGTGAGCGGCCTCGCCTACGGCGCCGATATCTGCGCCCACAGGGCAGCGCTGCAAAATGGTTTGTCAACTGTTGCGGTACTGGGACACGGGTTGGATCGCATCTATCCCGCCGTTCACCGGAAAACCGCCGTCGAGATATTGGAAAACGGCGCTTTACTCACAGAATTCCCCAGTGAAACGAATCCCGACAAACACAATTTCGTGAAACGAAACCGCATTGTTGCCGGTATGGCCGATGCGGTGGTTGTTATTGAATCGGGAGAGAAAGGCGGCTCGTTGATCACTGCGGATATTGCCAATTCGTATTACCGCGAAGTGTTTGCCGTGCCGGGACGCGCCACCGATGCCATGTCGGCCGGATGTAACCGGTTAATTGCCGACAACAAAGCCGTGTTGTTGCAAGACACCAAAAGTTTTCTCGACCAACTCGGATGGAGCACATCGGCAAAGCCGGCACAACCCAAACAACGGGAACTGTTCCTCAACCTGAGCGAAGACGAAGAAAAAGTTTTCAACGCCCTAAACGGCACCGACGGCATGCAGGTAAACATGCTGGCCATCGCCCTCAACGCTCCCGTATCGGAACTGTTTATGACGCTTCTGGAACTGGAAATGAAAAACATTGTGCAGGCGCTGCCGGGCGGAATGTACAAATTGTTGTAGCAAAATCTTTTTTCGTTTCGCTTCCACTAATTATTTTATTATCTTTGAAAACTAAAAATCCAAAACATAAAAAGAATATGGCTTTAAATATTGGCGATAAAATCCCCGTAAACTTAGGAACCGATCAAAACGGAAATCAACTGAAAGCGAGCGATTTCGCAGGGAAAAAACTGGCATTGTATTTTTATCCGAAGGATAACACGTCCGGTTGCACGGCACAAGCTTGCAGCCTCCGCGACGGATACGATGAATTGCTGGATGCCGGCTACGCCGTTGTTGGCGTGAGTGTTGACAGTGCAGCTTCGCACCAGAAATTCATCGAAAAGTTTTCACTCCCTTTCCCGTTAATTACCGATGCCGACAAACGGTTGGTAGAAACATTCGGCGTGTGGAAAGAAAAATCGTTGGCAGGCAGGAAATACATGGGAACCGTCCGCACCACCTTTTTGGTTGATGAAAAAGGCATTATTACGCATATCATCGAAGGTCGCAATGTGGATACGAAAAACCATGCGGAGCAAATTTTGGGAATTTGATCACCAAAGTATAATGGACAAATAGTAGACTCAACGTATTTTGGTAATCTCAAATTCGTGTAATTACCAAAAATTGTTTCTTTCAACGATTTATAATTGAGACAAAAAAAGCCTGAAAGGATTACAAAATTAAGCACAGGGCGTCGCCCTGTGAAAAAACGAACCCCGGAACTCAAGCCCTGAAAGGGCGAAAGAAAAAACATCCATCATGAGTCAGTCATTATCGCAAGTTTATGTACACGCGACGTTCAGCACAAAAGATCATCAACCGTTAATTGATAAAAACATAAAAAACAGGATCTATGAATACTTGGCGGGGATTTGTAAAACACTGCAATGCCCTGCCCTTCAAATCGGCGGTTACAACGACCACATCCACATTCTCTTCAGATTATCAAAAAATATTACACAGGCAAAATTAATGGAAGAGGTAAAGAAAAGTTCATCAAAATGGATAAAAACAATTGACACGAAATATAAAAACTTTTATTGGCAAGACGGTTATGGTATTTTCTCAGTAAACCCTTCCGAAATTCAAATTGTTACAGATTATATAAAGAATCAGGAAGAACATCATCGCAACAAAACATTTAGAGAGGAATTGATCGCATTTTTGAAAAAATATAAGGTAGAGTACGATGAGCGATATTTGTTTACTTAAATTATCTCACTCCCTTTCAGGGCTTATGTTCGGAGGTGTCTCACCCTATAGGCTGTTACCCTATCCTTTGTTCTAAAAGGGCTTTGCCCTAAAATTTACAACGCGAAACGAAAGTGAAATAAATAATACGAACAAGAACTTGAAAGGTTTTATAGTAAGAATGTCTCCTGAGAAAAAACAAATGTTTCAACAAAATTTAAAACAATAAACTATAATTATGGCAGAAGAAAAAGACAATAAAAACAGCGAGAAGCTCAAAGCGCTGCGGGCTGCAATGGACAAGATAGAAAAAAGTTACGGCAAAGGTTCTATCATGAAAATGGGCGATGAGAAAGTGGAAAACGTTCCTGTTATCCCGTCGGGCTCAATCGGGCTGAATGCCGCACTGGGTGTGGGCGGTTATCCGCGCGGACGGGTTATCGAGATCTACGGCCCCGAATCGTCGGGAAAAACAACCCTCGCTATTCACGCTATCGCCGAAGCGCAAAAAGCAGGCGGCGTAGCCGCTATTATTGACGCGGAGCACGCTTTCGATCGTTTTTATGCCGAAAAACTGGGCGTGGACGTGGAAAATCTGTATATCTCACAACCCGATAGCGGCGAGCAGGCGTTGGAAATTGCGGAGCAACTGATCCGTTCGTCAGCGATAGACGTTATCGTTATTGACTCCGTGGCGGCACTTACGCCAAAAGCGGAACTCGAAGGCGAAATGGGCGACTCGAAAATGGGGCTGCAAGCCCGATTAATGTCGCAAGCCCTGCGCAAACTCACGGCAGCTATCAGCAAAACACAGACTACGTGCATCTTTATCAACCAGTTGCGCGAAAAGATCGGTGTGATGTTCGGCAACCCCGAAACCACTACCGGAGGTAATGCGCTCAAGTTCTACGCTTCGGTTCGCCTCGATATTCGCCGTATCGGCGCGTTGAAGGACGGCGACGAAGTATCGGGAAACCAAACGCGCGTGAAAGTGGTGAAAAACAAAGTAGCGCCGCCTTTCCGCAAAGCGGAATTCGATATTATGTACGGCGAGGGAATCTCGCGCGAAGGCGAAATCGTGGACTTAGGCTCCGAACTCGGCATCATCAAAAAAAGCGGTTCGTGGTACAGCTACAACGACACCAAACTGGCTCAAGGCCGCGAAGGCGCCAAACAAACCATAAGGGATAATCCGGAACTGGCCGACGAACTTGAAAAGCTCATTTTTGAGGCCCTGAAGGATAAAAAATAACAACAAAAACGAGATTCGACTTCCGAATCTCGTTTTTTTTATTTTTTGCTTTTATTCTTCCGTCAAGCACTAATTTCATTTTTAATTAGCAGACATTATTCAATTTCTATTATTTCTCAAGACTAATTATGAAAAATTATCGCAATCTCACTTCTTCCGAAATCGAAATACTTATTCAAAATGGTTGCACGCATGACAATTGGCCTTCGTTATCGGTAAAAGAAAATTTTGAACCCGATTACATCAAAAACACCCAATTTTCGGGACAAATAACGCTCGGCGTTTTCGAAAAAGAGTTTCCCTTGCCGGGTGGTTTAAAAAAACATGCCTGCATCAACCACGCTGTAATTCACAATTGCCGCATTGGCGATAACGTGGTGATTGAAAACGTACAGAATTATATTGCGAATTACATCATCGGCGACGATTGTTTCATTCAGAACGTGGACGTTTTGCTCGTGGACGGGAAAACGAGCTTCGGGAATTGCGTGGAGGTGAACGTACTGAACGAAACCGGAGGCCGAGAAGTTCACATCAACGACAAGCTATCGGCCCATTTTGCATACATCTATTCCCTTTATCGTCATCGCCCGAAACTGATCAGTCGCATGCACGAGATCATTCACTTCTACAGCGAAAAACATGCATCGGATATGGGCACGGTTGGCGATAACTGCATGATCGTGAACGTAGGCTACATCAAAAATGTGCGCATCGGTTCGCATTGTAAGATTACCGGCGCCATGAAACTCAAAAACGGCAGCATAAACAGCAACGAGCATGCTCCCGTGCACATTGGCCGAAACGTTATTGCCGAGGATTTTATTGTTTCATCGGGATCTGTGATGGACGGAGGAACCATCATCTCGCGTTGTTTCATCGGACAGGCATGTCATTTAGACCACGGTTATTCCGCATCCGATTCGCTCTTTTTCAGCAACTGCCAGGGCGAGAATGGCGAGGCCTGTGCTCTGTTCGCCGGGCCTTACACCGTAACTCACCATAAATCAACGTTGTTGATCGCGGGAATGTTTTCGTTCATGAACGCCGGCTCGGGTTCCAACCAAAGCAACCACATGTACAAATTAGGGCCTATCCATCAGGGAATTGTGGAACGCGGCGCGAAAACAACGAGTGATTCGTACGTGCTTTGGCCGGCAAAAGTAGGGCCGTTTTCACTCATTCTGGGGCGTCATTACAAGCATTCCGACACATCGAATTTGCCTTTTTCTTACCTGGTTGAAAAAGACAACACCACGTATCTGGCGCCGGCCGTGAATTTGCGCAGCGTAGGAACCGTACGCGACGCGCAAAAATGGCCCAAACGCGACAAACGTACCGATCCCAACAGGTTGGATTTCATCAATTTCAATTTGCTGAGCCCTTATACCATACAAAAAGTTTTTTCCGGGATGGATATCCTCAACGAGTTGAAAAATACTTCGGGCGAAACATCCGAAACCTACACTTATCAAAGTTGTATCATCACCAATTCGGCGCTGAAAAGGGGATTGCAGCTCTACGAGATCATTATTCACAAATTCCTGGGAAACTCCATTATCAAGAAACTCGAAAAAACGCCGTTCAGATCAAACGAAGAAATCCGTAAGCAACTAAAAGCAAGCACAGAAACCGGGCTGGGCGAATGGGTGGATATTTCGGGGCTGATTGCGCCAAAATCGCAGATAGATCACTTGTTGGATCAGATTGAAAACGGAGAGATAACAAAACTGAAAGATATTAACGCCGTGTTCCAACAACTACACGAAAATTATTACGATTACGAATGGGTGTGGGCCTGGAATAAGATAAAAGAATTTTATCGGGTTGACTTGGAAAAAATCACGGCTCAGGACGTGATCAAAATCGTTGAGAAATGGAAAGAATGCGTGGTGGCACTGGACGAGATGGTTTACAACGATGCGAAAAAAGAATTTTCGTTGTCCTTTAAAACCGGATTCGGTGCCGACGGCAATATCCAGGAACAAGTTATGGATTTTGAGTACGTTCGCGGCGCATTTGATAAAAACCCGTTTGTTGTGGCTACACTAAAACACATTGCAGATAAAAAAGCCTTAGGCGACGAACTCATTGAAAGAATAAAAAATGTAAAATAATTGCCATCATTACTGTCAATAAGAAATATTTTGTATTTTTGTGCTATCTTTTAAAAAGAAATGGAACAAAAATCCTTACATATCTGTTTGTATTGTTGTTGCTGTTGATCGCAAAATTAACCGCAAACGTGTGCGCGTTCTCACGTAAGTTTTAAACAGATATCCATTTCAAAAAATCCCCAATGAACAAAAATACATACGAACTTATTGATGCTTTTCAGCCTCAGGCTGTACGCATTCCCATTGACAAATGTCGCCTCCAGGAAACGGTTTTATCGTTTTTTGATGCCATGTTTCCGGTTTGCTCGGAGCTTGATGTGTGCAAAATCCAAAATATGCTGAAAGAATCGGCCGCGATTTTGAACGAAAGCATTGCCGAGCTCACCGATCAGGCTTTCGCCGATGAAGCCACCGAAAAGTTTTTCGCTAAACTTCCCGATATGCGCGACCGGCTGTACAGGGACTCCCACAGCTACCTGCGGAACGATCCCGCGGCAAAGTCGCTGGAAGAAGTCATCATCACGTATCCCGGTTTTTTCGCACTTGCCGTGCACAGGATAGCGCACGAACTGCATTTACTCAACGTGCCGCTTGTTCCGCGCCTGTTTTCGGAATATGCACACTCTAAAGTAGGCATAGATATTCATCCGGCAGCCAAAATCGGTAAAAACCTGTTTATGGATCACGCCACGGGCATTGTGATCGGCGAGACCACCGAGATCGGCAACAATGTAAAAATCTATCAGGGTGTGACGCTTGGCGCCTTGTATCTGGAAAAAACCCTTTCCGATGTAAAACGCCATCCCACCGTGGAGGACAATGTGATCATCTACTCCGGCGCTACCATTTTGGGCGGCGATACCGTGATCGGCCACGATTCAACCATCGGCGGCGGTGCATGGCTCACCCATAGCGTCATCCCCTATTCGCTTGTTTACAACAAAGTTGATGTCAAAGTAAAAACCGTAAAAGGATTTAACGAACCCAACAATTATTCAATTTAAAAAATCACAGCAAGATGAAGTACGAAAATATCCTCGGCGTCATTGGAAATACGCCGCACGTAAGACTACGCAAATTATTTCCTCAACACGAAGTGTGGATCAAACTGGAAAAGCAAAATCCCGGCGGAAGCATCAAAGACCGCATTGCGCTGGCAATGATCGAAGATGCCGAAAAAAAAGGCATATTAAAACCCGGAGCCACCATTATTGAACCTACCTCGGGCAACACAGGCGTGGGATTATCGTTTGTGGGAGCCGTAAAGGGCTACAAAGTGATCATTGTGATGCCGGAATCCATGTCGGTTGAGCGGCGCCGGTTAATCGCGCTTTACGGAGCCGAACTGGTATTGACTCCCCGCGAAAAGGGAATGAAAGGCGCCATCGAACGCGCAGAAGAACTGCAACGCGAAATCGCAGATTCGTGGATTCCGCAACAGTTCAAAAATCAGGCAAATGTTGCGGTTCACGCGGAAAAAACGGCGAAAGAAATACTAGAAGATTTTCCCGAAGGTTTAGATTAC
>JAQVEB010000118.1 GCA_028698105.1 Petrimonas sp.
AGGAAATGACCAAACTGTCGTTAACAAAAGACGAAGAGGCTTTCATGCGAAAAAACCTGCCGTATCTTCCTCCCATTTATATTGATTTTCTGAAAGGTTTCCGGTTTGATCCTTCGGAAGTGACGGTGTGGATGGAATATCGCAAGCTTCACATCAAAGCCACCGCGCTGCTTTACAGGGTAACGATGTGGGAAACGCCAATCCTGGCTACGGTTTCGGAACTCTTTTTCAAAGTTACCGGACAGAAACCAGATCTGGCTTACATGGAAAAAGCAGCCATTGAAAAAGCGAACAAACTCAAGGAAAATAACATCACGTTCTCGCTTTTCGGCATGCGCCGCCGGTTTAGTTTCGATGTGGAAAACCGGGTTACTGAGTTGCTCAAAGAACACGCCGGCAGCAGCCTCTATGGCACCAGCAACGTATATTTGGCTTACAGGCACAACATCAAGGTTTCAGGTACGCATCCGCATGAGTGGGTGCAATTTCACGGTTCAATTTACGGCTACAAAATGGCCAACTACATGTCCATGGAAGATTGGATCAACTGCTACGACGGCGACCTGGGAACGGTGCTGACCGATACGTACACTACGGAAGTTTTTTTTCGTAACTTCAGCAAAAAACACGCGGCGCTGTTCACCAGCCTGCGCCAAGACAGCGGCGACCCGTTCGAGTTCGTGGACAAAGCCATAAAACGCTACGAAGATTTGCGGATAAACCCTAAACTAAAGTACATCGTTTTCTCCGACAGCCTGAATCCGGACAAAGCCATCGAAATAAAAAACTATTGCGGAGAACGCATCGGAGCCACGTTCGGTATCGGTACTAACCTGACGAACGACGTGGGCAACAACATCAAGGGAATGAATATTGTGATGAAACTTTTCCGTTGCAAAATGACCACGAAAGAAGAGTGGCAGGAGTGCATCAAGCTATCGGACGTGGACGGGAAACACACCGGCAGCGAGAAGGAAATACGATTGGCGGAGGAAACGCTGGGACTGAGGTGAACTGGGAGACTGGGAGACTGGGAGACTGGGAGACTGGGTGACTGGGTGACTGGGTGAGAGGGTGATACACGTCCTTCCCAGAATTATAGGGTAAACGAATACCGGTATTCCGTTGAATTTCCCGCACCGTCTGTAGCTGTGAAAACCAGTTCGTGATTTTGTCCGCGGGCGATCCGGTCGTCGAAATCGTAAATGTAGTAACTCGATTTTACGTCGTTGGTAAACAGCACGTAACGTCCGTCAATTTCACCCCGAAAAGAACGTATGCCGCTTTTATCGTCCGTAACCCGGACGCGGATGCGTTTATCTGAAACCCATTTTTCGGGCGTTTGGGCCGTTATCTTTGGCGCAATGGTATCAATATCAATAGCATATCGGCCGCCCAATTCGCGTATGGCAACTTCCAGACCGCCGTTTTTGTACGCGCCGCCAATCCAGTCGCTACCGCGGCTTCCGATTTCCACAATACCGTAATTGGCACGGTTTTCGAGCGAATCCGCCTTTAGCTTTATCCAAATCGTGCCTCGTTTATCGAGCGCAACGGGCGCATTATTCACCTGATGAATATCGGAATAAAATGCCGGTGAACTGTTTCTTTTGTGGCTGAAACAGAAATCGCTATACAAATTCCCCGCGGGAATATCCATCAAAAAATCGTAATCCACGAAAGAGTTGTGCATGTTCCACGCCATGTAGTTCGTGCAGGTGTCTTTTTGCGGCACCGGTTGCGGCTTCCCCTGAATGATGAACGAATACGTGAGCGTGTTCCCGCGTTGGTCTTCCAGTTCGTAGCGCATGCGATACTCGCGTTCTTCGTTAATATCAATGTAACCGTCGTTTTTTGTTTCGTACACCGGCAGTGTGTTTCCGGGATCAATAAACGATTTCATGTAAAACGAGCGTCTGTCGCGCCAGTCTTCAAAGTCGGTAAACGTGTTGAGCATGCGCGTTTTCGCGAACGGAAAACGATCCATCGCGCTACTGAATACCAGTTCTTCGTCTTTGTAGAGACGCACGAATTTAACGCCGTAAATATTTCCCTGTCCGTTCATTTTATCGTAAGCCTTCACGCCCAAGCCGATGCGCCCCCATGCGCTGATGGTACTGTTGAGCGCCAACGGCACTCCCGCCTTGTTTTTACTGATCGTCAACCGGATTGGATTGTTTGTACCGTTGACTACGCCTTTCCCGGTTACGGGATAAAATGCGATGCCGCGGATATCGGGTTTTTGGTTGTCGGGGATGGTATTGGCGTAAAAATCCAGCGCGTCAATGGGATCCTGCGTTTTGGTATCGCGTATCTCAAAATGCACATGCGGGCCGCCGGAACTTCCGGTGTTGCCGCTCAGGGCAACCTGTTCGCCTTTCTTCACGGGTATTTCGCCCGGTTTTAGGTAAACATCAATGTCGAAATTTTCGTTTTCGTATTGCTTTTGTGTAGCGTACGCCGCAATTTTGGGCGAAAAACTGTTCAGGTGGCCGTAAACGCTGGTTTGTCCCGTGGGGTGGTCAATGTACAACGCCAGTCCGTAACCTCCTGCCGAAACGTTGATGCGCGAAACATAACCGTTGTCAATCGCGAAAACGGGCTTGTTTACCACGCCATCCGTTTTCAGGTCAATGCCGGAATGGAAATGGTTGTTGCGCAGTTCTCCGAAGTTGGAGCTTAATTGGGGCTTTGTGTTGAGCGGATATATATACTGTTGAGAATAAGCGTGTAATGATGAAAACAGAAATAAAATAAATAGATGTATCGCTGTGGTTTTTATGTTCATAAGTTCGTTGAATAATTTATTGAAACACTTTAATTTGATAAACCTATGGCGATAGCTTTACCGGGTTAAAATGTTGTCTTTTTTGCAAAAAAGCCGCTCAGCGTAGTCTCAATAATATCTTCTGCGACCTCCGTTTTTGTCTTTAAACCAAAAGTTTTTGTCTGCCCGTTTTTCGACAAGATCGTAATTTTGTTCGTGTCGTGCCCGAAACCGGCGCCTTCGTCCTGAAGCGAATTGAGCACGATGAAATCAAGATTCTTTTTGTCCATCTTATTTAACGCATTTTGCACCTCATTGTTCGTTTCCAGTGCAAATCCCACCATAATCTGCCGGTCGTTTTTATTATTTCCCAGGGCTGCGGCTATGTCGGGATTGGGCGTTAAGCGGATGGTCAGGTTTTCGTCGTCTTTTCGTTTTATTTTTTCATCCCATTGATGTTCAGGCCGGTAATCGGCTACGGCTGCGGCAAGGATGGCTGCATCCATCTGCGGAAAAATGCGCATAGCGGCTTCGTACATTTGGTTGGCCGACTCCACATCAATGCGCGTTACGCCCGTATGCGAAACCGATAAGGCTGACGGCCCGGTTACCAGCGTAACCTCAGCGCCGCGGACGGCGCATGCTTCGGCCAGGGCGAAGCCCATTTTCCCGGAGGAAAAATTGCCGATGAAGCGCACGGGGTCTATTCGTTCATAGGTTGGCGCGGCCGTGATCAGGATTTTTTTTTTATCGAGGGATTTGCCGGTCGCGAAAAACTGTTCTATCATTGCCACGATATTCTCGGGTTCCTCCATCCGGCCTTTGCCTTCCAGGTGGCTGGCGAGCTCGCCTTCCGTCGGTTCAATGATGTGTACACCGTCGCGGCGAAGTATTTCGATATTGCGTTGGGTGGAAACATGTTTGTACATATCCAAGTCCATGGCGGGTGCCACAAACACCGGCGCTTTTATGGATAAATAGGTTGTTACCAGCATGTTATCGGCTATGCCGCCGGCCATTTTCCCGATGGTCGCAGCCGTAGCGGGCGCAATGATCATCAGATCAGCCCACAGGCCAATATCCACGTGGCTGTGCCATGTTCCGTCGCCGGAGGCGAAAAATTCGCTTACTACCGGTTTGCCGGACAAAGCCGAGAGCGTTACGGGAGTGATGAACTCTTTTCCGGCGGGCGTGATCACGATTTGAACTTCGGCGCCTTTCTTAACCAGTAATCGGGTGATTATGGCCGATTTATAGGCGGCAATGCTGCCCGAAATTCCCAATACGATATGCTTTCCTTGTAACGACATACACATTTTTTGTTTGCAATGAAAACACAAATATAAATCTTTTTTGTGAAAGAATTAGGTTAAATTATTAATTTATTGATTATCAGTCTATATTCTGTTTTCTCTTTTAATCAGAATATTAAATAACGTTAAAATGATAAAAATATATGGTACTTTGTATTGCATAATACCATGTTTTGCGTATTTTTGCATCGTCAACATTCATAGCATACAAAAATGAATATAGAAAATACACAAAGTCAAATGCGAAAAGGGGTGCTGGAATATTGCATTTTGTCGGTAATTAAACGGGGTGAGGCTTATCCCGGCGATATTATAGACGAAATGAAAAACGCAGGGCTCCAACTGTTGGAAGGAACGCTGTATCCGTTACTCAACAGGCTGAAGAATGCCGAAATACTCGCGTATCAATGGGTGGAAAGTACCTCGGGGCCGCCGCGAAAGTATTTTCGGCTCACGGAAAAAGGAGAAGAATTTTACGCGTTGCTGGAAACCACGTGGAAGGAATTGTCCACCGGAGTGGAAGCCGTAACCAATGGAACAATAAACAAAGAAAACGATCAACAAAACCCTCAAAACATCGCTTAAAAGCAATGAAAAAAGTTATAAACATCAATTTTCAAGGTCAGGTAATTGCCATCGAAGAAACGGCTTACGAATTATTGAAACAGTACATAGATAGTTTGAAAAACTATTTCGCCCGCGAAGAAGGCGGCGATGAAATAGTGAACGACATTGAAAACCGCATAGCGGAGCTTTTCGGAAACCGGCTGAAACACGGCATCACGTGCATAACGGACGAAGATGTGGAGTCCATCGTAGCCAGCATCGGCAAACCTGAAGATTTCGATACCGAATATGGTGAACCGGCACAGGAAAACGAAACCGGACAAGGCAATGCTTCATCTGCATCGGATGACGGAGCCAAAACCAATTCGGAACAGGAACCCCGAACACTTTACCGCAACGAGAACGATAAAATTATCGCCGGCGTATGCAGTGGTCTGGCGCATTATTTCAGAATTGACCCGGTGTGGGTGAGGTTGGTTTTTGTTCTGTTGTTCAGCATTTTATTCTGGGTTTATTTGTTGTTGTGGATCGTGCTGAAACCCCAACGGCTGGAATCGAATGTTACAAAACGCTTGTACCGGAACCCAAACGACAAAATGATCGGTGGTGTGTGCGGCGGAATTGCGGCTTATTTTAAGATCGAATCGTGGATTCCGAGAGTTGTTTTTGCCGTTCCGTTGTTGCTCAACCTCATCGGTATGATCTCATTCCCGTTTTTCCCGTGGAACAAGCTGTTCAACCATCATGTGGATTTCAACTGGAACATTAATCTGGGTGTGGTAATAGTGTACATCATTTTGTGGATCATAATTCCGCTGGCTGCAACAGTGAAACAAAAACTGGAAATGATGGGCGAGGATGAGTACATCAAATCCATCCGCGAAACCGTAAGCGATAATGTGGCAAACGTGAAAAACCGCGCAGAAACGGAAGATACCGCAGTGGACGGGATTACGTCGGCTGCATTGGTTACTGGCGACAACGAAACCGAAAAAATAAACATGGAAAATATTCCGCCTGCGCCGCCCAAAAATGTAACTTATCATGCATCGGCCACTCCTCAAAGTGAGCGTTCCGGTTGCCTGAACGCGTTCATCCTGCTCATCAAAATTATTTTCTTTGCTTTCGTAGGTATTTTTGCTGTGGTGCTTGTGGGCATGTTGATCGCTTTCCTGTTTGCCGGTGCATCTTTTATGCCGTTGAAATCGTTATTTATTGACGCGGGCACCGAAACCAATCTACTCATTTGGTCTATTATCCTCATGGTTGCCGTTCCGATCGTTTCGATCGTTATCTGGATCGTACGCAGGGCCATGAAAGCTAAATCACGACCTGTTATCGGTATTATCGCTACGATTTTATGGTTTGTTGGTATATCGTTGGCCGGCGTAACAGCTACAAAAGTCGCTGAAAAATTTAAGGTGGAAAGTTCGGTTGAAAAAAACATCCAAATGTCTCCATTTAAAGGCGATAAGCTTTATCTGGAAATGGCGCCGTACATGGAAGATTATTATACTTTTAAAACCGGTTTCGGCCCCGGAGCCGATATTGACGACTTACCGTACTACACCATAAACGAAGATTCGTTGCTGTTTTCCAACATTCGTTTGCAGATCATCAACAGCGAAGACTCGCTCTACCACGTTAAAATCATCGCTTCAACCAATGCCCGAACGTTGAGGAAAGCGAAATCGGATATCAATGAATTTACGTACAACGTGCAACAAAAAGACTCGGTACTGACTATGGCAGAGTTTTTTAAAACTCCCATCCAGCAAGGGTTTCGCAACCAGAATATGGTGGTTGAGGTTTCGGTGCCCACGGGCAAAAAAGTAGAAGTGAGCGAAGACCTGGAAACGTATCGTCATAACCGCCTTCCCAAATTTATACGGAAGAAATATAAACGGAAATATTCGCGGGAGTACGATTCTACGGAGGAGATTGCGGATACCACAACGGTGGTTACCACGGATTCCATCTGAGCGAAAATTAACTGATTATTCAAGCAAATTAATATACATCTTTAAACTCTATTTTTAAATTATTTCATTGTGTTTTAAGAACGGCGGAAGAAGTCTTTAGCCGTTCTTTTTTATTTTATGATTTTCCGATATGATTTTTTTTGTAGATTTGTATGCTTAAATTTAAGATTATGGGAGAAAAGATAGATAAATTTTTATCTTGGTTTAATTTTCGGTCTGAGCTCGAAGATTATGATGTTATTCACGAAAACATCGAAAAAGGAATTGTTTTCAAAGGAACCAATCTGTGGGTTTTGATGTTTGCCATCGTGGTAGCATCGGTTGGATTGAATATGAATTCCACCGCAGTGATCATCGGTGCCATGTTAATTTCTCCGTTAATGGGACCCATAAACGGGATGGGTTATGGTCTTGCCACGTATGATTTTGTGTTGTTTCGCCGGTCTGTGAAAAATTTTTCGTTTGCCGTTGGCGTGAGTTTGGTAACCTCGGCGCTCTATTTCGCCCTGACGCCCATCAATGAAGCGCATTCCGAGCTACTGGCCCGAACCAGTCCCACGATTTACGACGTAATCATCGCCCTTTTCGGCGGCTTGGCCGGTATTGTAGCGATGAGCAGCCGGGTGAAGGGAAACGTGATTCCCGGTGTGGCTATCGCCACAGCGCTTATGCCGCCCATTTGCACCGCCGGTTACGGCTTGGCCACTTTCCAGTTCAATTTCTTCTTCGGCGCGCTGTATTTGTTTACCATAAACTCCGTTTTCATCGCTTTTGCCGCGTTAATGGTGTGTCAATATCTTAAATTTCCGCTTCGTTCCATTGTGGATCCCGCACGGAAGAAAAGCGTTAACAGGAGCCTCACCGCTATTATTCTGCTCACGCTGGTTCCCAGCATATTTTTTGGCTACAAGCTGGTGAAAGACGAAGAATTCACGCAAGCATCGGAAGCTTTTATCAAAGAGGTATCGCTGGTAGAAGGAAATTATCTGGAAGGAAGCGATGTGCACCAAAACGTGCGTACCATCGAATTACTCTATTCCGGTTACGGATTAACGGATTCCATTGTCATGGAAATCAAACGCCAGGCTTTAATTCACAAGCTCGACACCTCAAAACTGATCGTAAGGCAGGGATTTGGAGCTAATATGCTGCGTGAAAACAGTCGTAAATACCAATCGGAGACTGAGATTCTGAATAATAAATTAGCGGCCACCAATTTTTCGTTAAGGCAAAGCGAAAACAAGATTGACAGCATCGTTAACATACCCATGCTCGGGCAGCGCATCCTGAACGAGTTAAAACCGCTTTATCCCCAGATCCTTGAATGTTCTTATTCCGAAACGTTTATTTTCACTTCGCAGAAAGATACCACGTTGCAATCGGCTAAAGTGCCGCTGGTAACACTCACAGCCAACAGAAACTCCCTGCGGCAATCGGATAAAACCAAAATTGAAGCGTGGCTGAAAAACCGGTTAAATGTGAAAGAGTTGAAAACGGTTTTTGAAGATGCACGAAGAAAATAAGGTTAGTGAAATTGAAAACATTGATGCATTAATTTTTTTAAAAAAGTCGCATCTTTCCGGATATGAGAGATGAAAAATATCGCCCATTCGGGCGGTTGGAACAGATTATCAAGCCGTTGGTTTCGTTTTTTGGTTGAATCACTTTTAAAGTTTAAAAGCAGAATTAGTTATCATCATGCGCTATTTTATCTCGCAGAAGTCATCTTCCGAAATTGAGCGCCTAATTTTTTCGTAAAAAATATCCCATAAAATCTTGTTGTTTGTAAAATTATTTATATTTTTGTTAAATTAATAATCGCAGGAAAATATCATAAATTAATCGGTACTATGGCTAGATTACTTATCTTAGGCGCCGGAATATCCGGCCACACGGCTGCCTTGGCGGCAAAACGAAAATTGGGGAAAAAGCACGAAGTTGTTGTTGTAAGCCCTAATTCGCATTATCAGTGGGTGCCATCCAACATTTGGGTAGGGGTGGGACTAATGAAAACCAAGCAAGTTATTTTTGAGCTGGCGCCCGTTTACAAACGTCTGGGCATTGACTACAGGCAAGCGCGTGCCATTTCCATTCATCCGGAAGGAGACAGCGCGATTGACAAAGGGTTTGTATTTGTCCAGTATGTTGCGGGCGATAAAAAAGATCTGGAGGAAAAAATCGAATACGACTACCTGATCAACGCCACCGGCCCGAAACTCAACTTTGCCGCCACCGAAGGGCTCGGCCCCGAGTTGAATTCCCAATCGGTGTGTACCTACAACCATGCCGAGCAAACGTGGGAACGGCTCAAGGAATGTTTGGCAAAGATGGAAAAAGGAGAAAAGCAACGCTTTCTTATCGGAACGGGAAACCCGATGGCAACCTGCCAGGGAGCCGCTTTCGAGTTTACCCTGAACGTGGCGTTCGAGATTGATCGCAGAAAATTAA
>JAQVEB010000119.1 GCA_028698105.1 Petrimonas sp.
GATGTTCTCCCTTCGGTCCTGGTCAATGTCCCAGTCCATGAAAGGCATAATAACCGCCCCAAAGCCTAATCCTTTGGATTTATGAATGGTGATGAGGCGAATAGCATCCTGTTCTTCGGGCAGGAAAAGCGTTTTTTTGTATCCTTTTTCGTCCCACCACTCCAAGAAGTTATTGATGTCGGACGATGAGTTGGTGCTGAATTTGAGGGCGATATCCAGAAAAGCCTGTACATAAGCATTTTCCTTCTCGTCCGACAGGTCTTCCGAAAGAGCGAAAAACGCTTCGATCATTTCGTAAAACGACAGCGAAGCCATGTTTTCCAGTTGCGGGCGTACTTCTTCGGGAAAACCGGTTTGCGTATTGCTCAGACAGGCATTGAGCGCCTCCCCGGGCATTAGTTTCCGGTGAAAACGGTAAAACTCATAGGCGGCGAGCATCTTTTTGGTATCGTCTTTCCGGTTTTGAAAATAACGCATGAGGGCGATAACGGCTTTCACACTTTGGGCGTTGCCGATAACCAGCGCCTCGTTGGAAATGATGTCGTAACGGTATGGCGACGAGGGATTCTCCTGCGCGTAAGCCAGTAATTTTTCGGCCACCAAAACGGCTTCATCGTTTTTGCGAACGATAATGGCGATGTCGCGCAGCGCAAAACCCTGATCCTGCAAGGATTCTATTTCAGCGGGCAGGCGTTCGAGCGACTGCTCCGTCCAATCCGTTTCTTCGTCATTCGCATTGAGGAACGTGAGCTTCACGTAGCCGTTTTTCGCTCTTTTCTTTTCAGGAATTTGTTGATACACGTGCGTGTATGCATCCGTTATTTTGTTCCGGGCGTAAGCCGTGAAATCGTTTTCGGAATCGCCGGGGACGGCGGCATTGTACTCTTCCTGCAAGTTGCAGGTCGCGGCGCGGAACACGGCATTGTTAAACGCGATAACGTTTGCATCGCTTCGCCAATTGGTGTCGAGTGAATGTTGCTCCACATTTTCAGGAGTAAAATCCTTTGTGATTTGTTCTTCCAGCAGCCGCCAATCGGAACTTCGCCAGCGATAAATGCTTTGTTTCACATCGCCTACCACCAGATTGAAATGATTGTGCGAAAGGCTTTCGGAGATCAACGGACGAAAATTGTCCCATTGCAAGCCGGAAGTATCCTGAAACTCATCAATCATGTAGTTGTTGATGCGCGTGCCGATTTTTTCGTACACAAAAGGCGTTTCGCTTCCCGAAATAATTTTGTTGAGCAACTCTGTGGTGTCGGAAAGAAACAGGGTGTTGTTCTCTTTTTGATAGGTATTGAGCCGTTTATGAATGTCGTTGAGGATGCCCAGCGTGTAAAAATAGTTGAGCACGGCGTTCGCCGAATAGTAAAACAGCCCGTTTTCCGAGATCGAGATCAGTTGTTTCACGCAATCGTTCAATCCCGCCGCGTACGCATCAGCTATGGCCGCTTGTTTTTGTTTTTCTTTTCCAAACCACAGGTCAATATCGTCAGCCAGATTGAGAAGGCGATCCGAAGGTTTTTCCACCACGCCGTTTGCCAGTTTCGGAAAAACTCCGAAACCGGAACTTTTGCCCCATTTAAAATCGGAGTAGTGCAAACCGTAGCTGTCCATGATATTCACGGCTTTTATCCCCAAATCCTTCAATTCTTTCTCGTACGCGCGGACGATCTTTTGCAGTGTTTTGCGGTATTGCGTGAGGCGGTTTTTATCGTGTATCTTTTCTTTATCTTCCGATGAAAGTGTTTTGTATTTTTCGCTAAAAAGCTGTTTGGCAAGGCCTTCTACATCTTGCCTGATATTCCATGCTTTGTCGTTTTGGATTTTGTCTTTCATGAAATCCAGCAGCCAGTCACCGAGCTCCCTGTTTTCCGGTTTGTCCAACTCGAAAAGCATCATGTCAATGATCTGGAGAAGCACGGCGCTGTCGTCAACCTCCACGTTGTAACCGCCCGCTAAACCCATTTCGCGCGTAAAAGCGCGCATGGTTTGCTGGAAAAACCGATCTATGGTGCTGATGGCAAAGGCGGAATAATCGTGAAGAATGGTTTTGAGGATGAGGCCGGCCTGCGTGCGTACCTGCTTTACGTCCATGGCAAACTTTTCCGTCAGTTCCGGAAGGTAATCCGATGGTTCGCCGGAAGAAAGCGTGTGAAGCTCTTCCACGATGCGCGATTTCATCTCCTCGGTGGCTTTGTTGGTGAAGGTTACCGCCAAAATATGGCGGTAGGCGTAGGGCGCGGAAAAGAGCAAACGAAGGTATTCGCCCGTCAACCGGTGCGTTTTTCCCGATCCGGCGGAAGCGCGGATCAGTTGCAGGCGCTGCCTGTCAGATGATGCGCGATTTTGCATATCCTTCCTTTTGAAGAATTTCCAGCACTTTCTGCCTGTGGTCTCCCTGCACGATGATCTCGCCCTCTTTTGCCGATCCACCCACGCCGCATTTGGTTTTCAGCAGCCTGCCCAGTTCCTGCAGGTCGTCATCGGTACCGGCGAAGCCGGTTACGAGGGTAACGGCTTTTCCTTTGCGGTTTCGTTTATCAAGCGAAATGCGCAGCATTTGCTTTTCCTTTGGAAGGGTTTGCGTTTCCGCGTCGTCACTTTCCGCTTGATAGTGGTAATCGGGGTTGGTGGAATATACAATGTCGAGTCTTTTTTTCCAGTCGTTATTTTTGTCCATGTGCTGATACGTCGTTATGCGAATATTTCAGTAAAAAACAAAGATATTATTTTTTGGGATACAATGCCTGCATTACGTTCATAATATAATCGGCCAAATGTTCGCATTCGTTAATAATATCCATATAAATCACGCCTGTTTGGTAAGGATAAATCCCGTCGTTCACATCTTCGATGTTTTTTCTTCTGAACAACGCCCGCGTTTCGTTAATGAGCGTTTCTATGTTGATGCTCCTGTTCAGGTCTTCTTCTTTTGTTTCGCGTTGTTTCAGCACAAGATCCACCTGGTCTAAAGCGGTCTCCAGCAAATCGAACATATCGTTGATATTTTTATTCAATGTTTCGGGAAACGCAATGTCGCCTTCCATTTTTCTGCGGTACGTTTTACCCAGATTGTGGCAGGCGTCGGCCATACTTTCGATTTCGGTAACACACCGCATGATATTGCGAAGCTTCATTTTACTTTCGGAACTGAGCCCTCCGTTCGCTACTTTGTTGAGATAATCGGCAATTTCCAGTTCCATGCGGTCGCTGATGCCTTCGTATTTTTCGATCCGGCTTATGAATTTCACCGATTTCTTGTCTTTTTCCGACATCGCCAACCGGCGCACAAAACCAAACATACGCCGCGTGCGCATGCCGTACACTTCCATCTCTTTTTCTGCTTGCAGAATAGACAGTTCACTCGTGGACAACAGTCCGGAGGAGATGTATTGCAGTTGGAATTCCACATCGTCTTCATCACCTTTTTTCGGACGAATGACTTTTATGCATATTTTCTCATAAAGCTTCACAAACCAGATCATAATGCTCACATTGATCACGTTGAAAAGCGTGTGAAAGAGCGAAAGGCCGTAAGACATGGATGCCTCAAAGCCCAGCAGCCTGGATTTTACGGCAGCAAGCTCCGAAGACAGGGTATCGGAACTTTCGATCAGCTTCATCTGTTCGGGAGAAATGGTTGATAAAAAGGCCTGCATTTCACGTGGGTTTTCGGGCGCGAAACCCGTCACGATATTTTCCACCATGATCACGAAATAATGGAAAACGAACAGCATCCAGATCACACCGAAAACATTGAACATGAAATGCGAGAAAGCGGCCCTTTTCGCGGAAATATTTCCCGAAAGCGCCGCAATATTTGCCGTTATCGTTGTACCGATGTTCTCACCCATAATCATAGCCGCCGCCGGTTCAAACCCGATCCATCCCTTTGAGCACATGATGAGCGTAATGGCAACCGTGGCGCTGCTGGATTGCACGATAATGGTGATGAACGTTCCCAGAGCGAGAAACGACAAAGTGGTAAGAAATCCGTTTTCCCCGAAGTTTTGGACGAACTCCAATATTTCGGGATGCTGCCGCAGATCGGGCATGGAATTTTTCAACAGGTCTAACCCTAAAAACAAAAACGAAAACCCGAAAATGAATTCCCCAAAGGATTTTCGTTTGCTATTCGACGAAAAGATAAGCGGCAACCCAATAGCCAGCAACGGAATGGACAGGGCGCTAATGGAAAATTTACCGAATCCGAAAAGGGAGATCATCCATGCCGTAACGGTTGTACCGATATTCGCTCCCATGATCACCCCGATGGATTGCACGAGCGACAGCAGGCCTGCATTTACAAAGCTAACCACCATTACCGTGGTGGCCGATGATGATTGTACCAGGGCGGTGATCAATACGCCGGTAAGCACACCCATCACGCGGTTTTTGGTCATTGCCGAAAGGATATTCCTAAGTTGCTTACCAGCAATTTTTTGGAGCGCTTCACTCATGATCTTCATTCCATAAAGAAACATCCCCAAAGACCCGACAAGTTTCAGAAAGTCGAAGAAATTGTATTCCATGTTCAAAAAATAGCGTAATTTAGCAGACAAAAATACCCAAAAAAAAAGGTAGTTGCAAATATTTGTAAAAATACTGCTAATATAATGACGGATACAGTTAAAATCTATTGCGTAAATACAAACGAACAAAAAGAAGTAGCCATCGGAGCTTCGTTGGAGGAGTTGATCCCGCTGCTGGGAGTTAAGATGCCTTATCTCATCGCGAACGCGAAAGTTAACAACAAGACGGAATCGCTGGCCTACCGGATTTACCGGCCGAAAAGAATTGAATATGTGGATGTCGGCAATTCGTCCGCTATGCGCACTTACGTCCGTTCGCTGTGTTTTATTTTGGCCAAGGCCGTGGACGATGTGTTGCCCAATGCCGAAATGTACATCGAACATGCCGTTTCATACGGTTATTATTTTCAGATCGAGGCCGAACAAAAAATAACGAAAGAAGTGCTGGACGCCATTCGCACGCGGATGCACGAAATTGTGGCCGCCGACATTCCTTTTAAATCGGTGGAAGATGAAATATCGAAGGTGGTGAATATTTTTCGCTCTCACAACATGGAAGACAAGGCGCTTCTGCTGGAAACATCCGATTTTCTGTACGCATATTATTTCATGCTCGATAACTACATTGATTATTACTACGGATGCCTCACTCCCTCCACCGGATATATAAAACTCTTTGACATTCACGAATATAACGGCGGATTCCTGCTTCAGGTTCCCCTGAAAAGCAATCCCGAAATACTGGCACCGGTGGTCAAGCAGGAGAAACTGCTGAATGTCTATCGGGAACACCTCAAGTTTTTGAAAATAAGCGAATTGGATAACGTGGGCGATTTAAATAAAGCCAAACAAGACGGCCGCATGTCCGAAGTTATTCAAATAGCCGAGGCATACCAATCGAAACAAATTTCCGATATTGCCACCAAAATCTCCAGCCGCTATCGCGAAGGGGTTCGCGTGGTGCTGATTTCCGGCCCGTCGTCATCGGGGAAGACCACGTTTCGCAAACGCCTCGAAATTCAGTTACTGGTTGTTTTGTTAAAACCCGTAGGAATTTCACTGGACGATTATTTTGTGGAACGCGATGCCACACCCGTAGATGCGTTTGGCGAAAAAGATTACGAATCGCTCTACGCCCTCGATCTGGAACTTTTTGAAAACCATCTGCTGGCGCTGCTGGAAGGCAACGAGGTGGAGCTGCCGTCTTATAACTTCGTTACCGGAAAGCGCGAGTACAAAAACAACCGACTGAAAATAGGCGATAACAGCGTGATCATCATCGAAGGCATTCACGCACTCAATCCCGAATTAACCGCGCGCATACCGGCAGAGAAAAAATTCATGGTATATGTTTCGGCATTAACGTCCATCTCGCTCGATGACCACAACTGGATTCCGGCAGCCGATAATCGCCTGCTGCGGCGCATTGTACGCGATTTTCGTTACCGCGGATACTCGGCACAGGATACCATTTCGCGCTGGGACAGCGTTCGCCGAGGCGAGGAAAAATGGATTTTCCCGTATCAGGAAAACGCCGATGTAATGTTTAACTCGGCTATGATCTATGAGCTCGCGGCCATTCGCCGCCACGCCGAACCCATTTTATTGCAGGTACCGCGTGCCATGCCCGAATTTGCCGAGGCACACCGTTTACTCAAATTTTTGAGTTATTTCAACTATATTACCGACCGCGAATTGCCACCAACCTCGCTGTTGCGCGAGTTTTTGGGGGGAAGCAGTTTCAGGTATTGACCGCATAACACACAACCAAAAGAGATAAAAATGGCGGACAGTCAAATAAAGATCAGTGAAGTTTCCGAAGTGTTGCGGATGCAACTCGAAGGAATAGATACGGATGTGAAATTCGATGAAACAGGCATCGTGATACGCGTAAGCGACGGCGTGATACGCGTTTACGGCCTTCGCAACGCCGAAGCCGATGAACTGCTCCAGTTCGATAACGGTATTGAAGCGATCGTGATGAATCTGGAGGAAGACAACGTCGGCGCTATTTTGCTGGGCCCGTCGAGTGAGATAAAAGAAGGCTACACCGTGAAGCGTACCGGCCGCGTGGCATCCATTTTCGTGGGCGAAGGAATGCTCGGGCGGGTGATAGACCCGTTGGGCAGCCCGATAGACGGCAAGGGAGCCCTCACCGGCAAAACCGTGCAAATGCCGCTGGAACGCAAAGCGCCCGGCGTAATCTATCGCCAACCGGTGAACACGCCTCTGCAAACGGGACTTAAAGCTATTGACGCCATGATCCCGATGGGGCGCGGCCAGCGCGAACTGATCATCGGCGACCGCCAAACCGGTAAAACGAGTATTGCCATTGACACCATCATCAACCAGCGAAAGAATTTTGAAGAAGGCAATCCGGTGTTTTGCATTTATGTGGCCGTAGGGCAAAAAGGTTCTTCGGTAGCTTCCATCGTGCAAACACTCACCGATTATAACGCAATGGATTACACCGTGGTGGTTGCCGCAAACGGTTCCGACCCTGCTGCCATGCGCTATATCGCGCCGTTTGCCGGCGCCGCCATCGGCGAGTATTTTCGCGATACGGGACGCAATGCGCTGGTGGTGTACGACGACCTGTCGAAACAGGCGGTAGCTTATCGGGAAGTATCGCTGATCCTGCGTCGTCCTTCGGGACGCGAAGCCTATCCGGGCGATATTTTCTATTTACACTCGCGACTGCTGGAACGCGCTGCGCGCATTATTTCGCAACAAGAGGTTGCCGAACAAATGAACGATTTGCCCGAAAGCCTGAACGGGAAAGTGAAGGGCGGCGGTTCGCTCACGGCGCTCCCTATCATTGAAACACAGGCTGGCGACGTATCAGCCTATATTCCCACCAACGTGATCTCCATTACCGACGGTCAGATCTTCCTCGAAACCGACCTGTTCAACCGCGGCATCCGCCCGGCCATCAACGTGGGAATTTCAGTTTCGCGCGTAGGCGGCAACGCCCAGATCAAAGCAATGAAAAAAGTAGCCGGAACGCTCAAAATTGACCAGGCGCAGTATCAGGAACTGGCCGCTTTCGCCAAATTCGGCGGCGATATGGACGCGGTTACAGCCATGACCATAGACAAAGGACAGAAAAACGAACGGCTGCTCGTTCAACCGCTGCATCAACCTATGAGTGTGGAAAATGAGATCGCCGTTTTGTATTGCGGAACCAATGGTTTGCTGAAAGACGTCCCGATAGATAAAATCCGCGAATTTGAAAAGAAATTTCTCGAAACACTGGAGTTGGCGCATCGCAACGATGTGCTGGATGTCCTGAAAAAAGGCGAGCTCACCGATGAAGTGAAGCAAACCATCGAATACGTGGCGGCCGAGATCGTGAAACAACTAAACGGATAAACGGGTAACGATATGGCAACGCTCAAGGAACTCAAGAGACGGATACAGTCGGTAAAATCAACACAGAAAATCACATCGGCCATGATGATGATCTCTTCTGCCAAGTTGAGAAAAGCCCAACGTGTAATCCAAAATCTGTATCCCTACGAACAAAAGCTAAGCCAGTTGCTTAATATTTTTTTGAGCTCGGAGCAGGAGATTACCACACCTTTTGCGCAGCAAAGAACCGTAAAACGCGTTGCCATAGTTGCTTTTTCGTCCAACAACAGCCTCGTAGGCAGGTTTAACGACAATGTAACCGATGAATTAAGGGATACCCTGAAAAAATATCGTGCGCTCGGAAGAGAAAACATCCTCGTGTACGCGATCGGTGATAAAGCGGCCAAAGCTTCGCTTCAACTCGGGTACAAATCGCAACGGAGTTTCAGCGAGATCAGCGAAACGCCAACTTACGATGAAGCGCAAAAACTGGCAGGCGAGCTGATGGACATGTTCCTTCACCAGAAAGTTGATCGCGTGGAGCTCATTTATCATCATTTCCGCACAAAGAGTTCGCAGGTGATCCGGCACGAAACTTTCCTGCCCATTGAGTTGCAGGCCCAAAAACCCGCCGGGAAACAATTGGATTACATTGTTGAACCCGATAAAGAAACGGTGATGAACCAACTAATACCCAAAGTGTTAAAACTGAAAATCTACACCATTCACGCCGACTCCGTAACCTCGGAACACGCCGCGCGCATGGTGGCCATGCAAATCGCCACGGACAACGCCGATAACCTGATTGATGAGCTTACGCTGCAATTCAACAAATTGCGCCAGCAAACCATTACCAATGAGTTGCTGGATATTATCGGCGGTTCGTTTGGGAGGGTGAGCGGGTAATATCTTTCCCTCCTGCCGATTTGCAATCGGTATGTGCCGCAGGCAAGTGTTTATTTCGTAACCCACGCTTTGAGAAAGCGCGCGAACAAAAACGGGACACGAAGTTTTTAACTTCATGAACGAAGGCACAGCCTCTGTGTCTGACTATCGGCGGATCGTCTCCCAACACCGTCTGACCGATTGCCGGTCTGACGGGTGCGAAAAAACGCATCAGACGGACTTAAGCCGTCAGATGCGAAAAAAAAGGTGCGGAGAAAAATCCCCGCACCATATAA
>JAQVEB010000120.1 GCA_028698105.1 Petrimonas sp.
GATTGTGTCGCCTCATTTAAAAACCATCGAAACCGTCGGAGGCGGATCGGCACGTTGCATGATCGCTGAAATATTTGCCTAAATGCGTATTAATATTGTTTTTTTTACTTTCTTTGCATCGAAATAGAGCATTTTAATCACATTTTATCAATTAGACTATGAGTTTTAGATCAGAATTAAAAGAATTTTTGATGCGCGGCAGCGTAGTTGATATGGCCGTGGGTATTGTCATTGGAGCAGCCTTTGGCAAAATCGTAACATCTTTTGTAAACGACATTTTAATGCCGCCTATCGCATTGCTGTTCGGACAAGGCAGTTTCGCCGACCTCAAAGTAGTGTTGAAAGAGGCGGTGATGAACGGCGCCGAAGTTGTTACTCCGGCCATTACCTGGAATTACGGCGCTTTCATTCAAGCCATTGTGGACTTCCTGATCGTTGGTATTGCCATCTTTATGGTTATCAAAGCGATAAATAAGATGAAACGCAAAAAAGAAGAAGCTCCGGCTCCTCCCGCAGAACCAACGAAAGAAGAAACTTTGCTTACCGAAATTCGCGATTTGTTGAAGAAGTAAGTAAGAAGAACCCCTAAACCCCTGCAGGGGACTTAAAACCGTCGGACCGGCAATCGGTCGGACGGTTTTTTTATAAGAGGTTGTCTCAAAAGTATCACTGTTGTCTCATTTTGCCATGTTGAGTCCCCACCCAAAAAATTAGGCATAAAGAGGAAATGACATGAATAATGATTAAATAGATGCCTCCTTTCGTCGGCATGACAACTGACTTGAAGCCCAACTATCTGCGGTTGTCATTTCGAACGAAGTGAGAAATCTATAATAACTCAAAATGAGATATTTATAAAAATCTGTCATTGGGAACGAAGTGCAACATCTTCATTGTCAAGCTAAATAGATTCTTCATTTCTCCGCCAGTTGGCGGATCCATTCAGAATGACAATTTGATAGCAGATTTTACTTTTGAGACAACCTCTTTAGGTTATGTTATTGCATCTCCGTGAGGTATTTCCAGTAGCGTTGCGGCATGTGTTGCCGCTGGAGCTTAAGGTTGATGCGCTCTTTGATGGTGATGCTCTTGAAATATTCGCGCCACATTTTCTGAAACAGCGCTTCTTCTTCCGACAACTTTTCGTCGCTAAGTTTTCCCAGCTTGAGCTCCGATAAGTCTTTTTGCGAAAAGGAAACTTCCGAAACGGAATGCGTATCGTAATACAGCCCGATATTGCGGTTGGTGTCGTAAATAATCCAGGGTTGGCCGGCGTATCGCGACTTAAAATGCGGGATGATCAACGAAAGTACGTTATAGCGCGGCGTAACGGGAGCGAAGTAAATACCGTCCGCCGTTTCCTGAAACCGCACAAATTGAATGAGTTTTCGGGCGTCGTTACCAACTTTTTGGGCAATATCCTTGATGCGGAGCACATCGTCATCGCCGAAATTCATTTCGATGCCTTGCGGATGGGCGATATTTTTTCGGATGTACCGAAAAAGCAACATCTCCGCTT
Organism: Petrimonas sp.; assembly: GCA_028698105.1. Lineage (GTDB taxonomy): Bacteria > Bacteroidota > Bacteroidia > Bacteroidales > Dysgonomonadaceae > JAQVEB01. Next base: position 1,520 of record JAQVEB010000120.1, read on the forward strand.
CGGGCAATTCCGAAAGCCAAACACTCAACATCATGTTCCGTGCGATCTTCGAAAGCTTTTTCTCCAGCGCTTTCCATACGCGAAGCGATTTTTCCTTTTCCGTAATTACATGGTATTGTTCGTCAACGAATAACGGCTTTTGTTCCGAATCCGAAAGGATCAGATCGGGAAATTTCTTCTGTTCATACGCGAAAAATACGCAGGAAAGCAATCCGTCGAAAGTCTTATCGTAGATAAAAAGGATCATCCGTACAAAGGTATATAAAAAAGACCACCGATAAAATTATCGGCAGTCCCAAATCACGCATTGATTTTTATTGCCCGGCCTGCGTTAAACCGGGGCTTCTTTTATTAACCGTTCCGTTTTTGTTTACACAAAACCGTGATCGCCTATGAATTCGGCCGCAGGCATACCCCAACCCGGTACTCGTCCGCCGAACATCTCATAAGCCGTTTTAAAGCCGATCTTTAAAAGATAGGGCGTGTATCCCATTTTCAGAATACTCATATCGCCACCCCACCACTCGTCGGTGTGCATATAAAATCCTTTGTTGCTGCCCATATCGCCAAAGCAAAGCACTTGCGGATGAAGCGGCTCGATTTCTTTATCGTAATCGTCGCGAACGGCTTTCGCGATCATTTTTGCCACGATCACAGCTTCGGAATGTCCCGTGGATCCTAATTTGGGCACGGTTACGGCGGCAGCGTCGCCGCAGGCGAAAACTTCGGGATAATCGGGGTTTTGCATGTAAAAATCGGTGATAATGAACCCTTGATCGTCCGAAATGGGCAAACCCTTTAAAAAGTCGTGAGGTTCCCAATCGGGGAAAATGATCTTCATTTCGGCCTCCAGGCTTGAGCCGTCCAAAAATTCGATGCCCTCTTTGTACAGGCGTTTGATCCCCTGCGTATTGGTTTTGTATCCATAACCCATTCCGGATACCATCGGGAGTAACTGATCCAGAATCTTTTTGCCGGCATCTTCTGCGATAACGTCACCGGGCGTGAAAAGCGTGATTTTTTTGGCATCACCTTTGTTATTCTTTTCAAGCCAGTCGGCCATAGAGAAAGCTACCTCAACCGGAGGACCTTCGCACGCTGCTATTGCCTGCGGCAACTTGGGAAGCTTGGGGCTTTGTCCCTGATGAAACCTGTCGGAACCGATTGCAATGGGGCCTCCTTTGTATTCCTCGTGCAGATACCGGCGCACTTCGTTACCGTAAACCGTATCGGAGAATGTGTGCCCGAAATCGGCAAATCCTTCAATTTTATCGAAGGCCAATTTATTTCCCAACGCGATAACCAGATAGTCGTAACTTATTTCCTCCTGATCGGCTCCTTCCCGTTCGTTTGGCGTGTAGAATACCTTCTTGTTGTCCACATCAATTTTCTCGACATTGCCTAAAATGAATTCTGTTCCATCCGATTTTAAGAAATGCTGAAACTCAAATTCCATTGTGTTTGCCGGATTTCTGTTACTGAACACCTCGATGGGGATATTCGGTATGAAATTCAGGTAATTCTTTCGGTCAATAACGGTGATATTAACCGCATCCTTTGCCTCCTCCCGAATAAACCGGGCTGCAGTAAGCCCTGCAAAATTGCTGCCTAAAACCAATACTTTACTTTTCATAATTCTGGATTTTTAAAATTTACATTTGAAACAGATGGCCAGAAAATAAAGTTCTGATTTCAAAACCTTTTTTAACGGTGCAGGCAGGTTGAAAGTGTTTTTTAATATTGGGAAGGGGGTATTTCACTTTTTTAGTGTTGCAAAAATAGGATTGAGCATTGCTCACATGGCGAAGGAACAGCCATCGTCTCCCAAGTCACCTTATCGCCAAGTCATATTATTCTCCCCAATCAATGGAATATTGCAGTAACTCCGCAGCTTGTTTTTTCTGTTTCTGCGAAACCTGACGGCGGACATACTGCGGCGTAAGTTCATTCACGGTTTGCATCGGCAGTTCGCGGCACACGATAAAATACTGCGCCCGTTTCATCACCACACCCATTTTCTTCAACTGAAGGGAGTTTAATCGCCCATATCTTCGCGAAGCGATAATGAGTTTTGCCGATTTCACGCCGATTCCCGGAACGCGAAGGATCATTTCGTAAGGCGCAACGTTTACATCAATGGGGAAAAACGACGGATTACGCAACGCCCAGCCCATTTTGGGGTCAATATCCAGATCGAGGTCGGGATGTGTGTCATTCACAATTTCATTGGCGTTGAACTCATAAAAGCGCATCAGCCAGTCGGCTTGGTACAACCGGTTTTCGCGCACCAACGGCGGCTTAGTGAGTGCCGGCAAACGACTGTCGTTGTTTATCGGAATATATCCCGAATAATACACACGCTTGAACGACGGCCGTTTGTACAGCGCCGATGCCAGCGTAAGAATCTGCTTGTCGGTATCGGGCGTGGCGCCGATAATGACCTGCGTACTTTGCCCAGCGGGCACGAATTTCGGCGCTTTCTTGAACTTTTTACGATCTTCGGCGCTTTCCAGCATTCCTTGCTGAATGTATCGCATGGGCGCGAAAACGCTTTCGTAATCTTTTTCGGGAGCAAGCAGCTTCAGGTTTTGTTCCGACGGAATTTCGAGATTCACGCTCATCCTGTCGGCGTACATTCCGGCCTGTGCGACCAACTCGCGGCTTGCGCCCGGAATACTTTTCATGTGGATATAGCCGTTGAACCGGTGCACTTCGCGCAAGAGTTTCACCACGCGAAGCATCTGTTCCATGGTGTAATCGGGATTACGCATCACGCCCGAACTCAGGAAAAGCCCTTCGATATAGTTGCGCCGGTAGAACTCGATGGTAAGTTCCGCCAGCTCTTCGGCGGTAAAAGCGGTGCGGGTTACATCGTTGCTGCGGCGATTGCTGCAATAGGCGCAATCGTAAATGCAATGGTTCGTGAGCAGGATTTTGAACAACGAAATGCACCGCCCGTCGGCCGTAAAACTGTGACAGATGCCCCAGCCCGCAGCCGTGCCGATCCCGCCCTTGGCGCTACCGCGCGAAGTTCCGCTGGATGCACACGATACGTCGTATTTGGCGGCATCGGCAAGAATTTTCAGTTTTTCGAGCGTTTTTTCGTTCATTACCCCTCTCTAAATCTCTCCCCACAAGGGAGAGACTTTTGTTATTTGTCAAATACAAAGAAAATAAATCGCGGGGATATTATCGAATTTAAAATCATAAAAATACGCAGGCTGTTGACAAGTTTTTAACAATCTGATTTTCAATTGAAAATAAAATTTATCGAAAATATTTTCGTATTTTTGTAACCGATTGTAACTTTTGTTTGTCCTATTAGCGAAAACAAAATTAATCACTTAATAAATGAAACATGGAAAGTTTTAATGACTCAATGGTTGCAATTATTGCGATAATATCAATATTCGGTGCACCATTTATTGCGGCAACCATACTCGGCATCAACTGGATGCGCTCCCGCCACAAAGAACGTATGGGACTTATCAATCAGGGTATTATTCCGCCGAACGAACCTAAAAGAAAAAGAAATCCCAATCGTTTTGTTTCACTTCGAAACGGAATTGTGTTAGTTGCTTTGGGCATCGGGATCATCGTTGGATTTTTGTGTGGTGAGTACCTCGTAATAGGCCAGGATAACGAGTTTTGGATGATTGCTTCTTCAATTGTATTTTTCCTTGGGATCGGTTATCTGGTATATTTTTTCGTTACACGAAATATGACGATGCCGAAAGAAACCGAATCCGATTTCTCACAGGAATAAGCCATTGGAATGAACGAACAACTGCGCGTACAACAAGTGCTTTCGGGCAATACTTCCGCTTTCAGCTACTTTGTCGAAACCTATCAGGATATGGCGATCACCATCGCTCTCCGGATTTGCGGCAACATGCAGGATGCGGAAGATGTTGTGCAGGATAGTTTCGTGAAGGCATACCGCAACTTACACGCGTTCAAGGGCGAAAGCAAATTTTCATCGTGGCTCTACCGCATTGTGTACAACACGGCAGTTACTCACACAAGGGTGAGAATGTGGACGAGCGATTCAGATATTGAGCTTTCGGATATTCGGCAGCCGTCGGATCTGGATACCGAGACGCTAATGGACGAGGCGGAACGAACAGAAGTGGTGCAGAACGTGTTAGAACAAATGCCGAAAGGCGACGCGCTGCTGCTCACACTCTATTATATGGAAGATAACGCAGTGAAGGATATCGCGAGAATTACGGGATTAAACGAATCGAACGTGAAAGTGAAACTTTTTCGCGCACGGAAATTGTTTAAAGATAAACTCGTTGCGAGTTACGGGGTACTCGTTTCGGGTTACAACGAAAATGCGGTAATGATTTAAAATAATGACAGACAATAACAACATACAAAAATCGGACGATGAACTTATCCGTCAAATGATGCAATCGGCTAAAAAACAGGCTCCCGAGAACCTGAAATACCGCATTATGCACCAGGTTGAAACCGAAAATGCGCTCACGCGCAAAAAAGTTGCCGTGCAAAAGGAGCAGTCCAACAATGTTTTAAAAGACTTGATCGGGATTTTCGGGATCATGTATATGGTATTGGGAATAATTGTGGGAGGAGCCTATTTTATGAAAGGCAAAGATTTTGTGTTCTCACCACAGTTTTTATGGACCATTGTATTAATCGCTTTTGTTTTTTCTCTTTTTTGGTTGATGACCAGACTGGACGCTTACTTGCGGGAGAAAAAGCGTAAATCTCACCAATGAAAAAAGACGCGAATCGTCGCGTCTCTACGGGTTATTTCATTCAAAAATGCATGAATCGGAATTCTCGCATTCCTCACTTACTCGTTCATCAGCTTTTTTCGGGCTTCAGCCAGCATCTCGGGTGACTCCGCCGGTGGAAAACCCATGTTCAGCTTTTTGAAATGCTCCAAAATAATATCGCCTACTGCAACGCGCTCGAAAAACTTTTTATCGGCCGGTATCACGTACCAGGGAGCATAATCGGTGGAAGTTTTCTCAAGCATTTCTTCGTAAACTTTTTGGTAATCGTCCCACTGTTCCCGCGCCGGTAAATCGGCAGAACTGAACTTCCAGTTTTTGTCGGGTTCATCCAACCGTGCCAGAAAGCGCTCTTTTTGCTCATCTTTCGATAAGTGCAAAAAGAATTTTATGACCACCATGCCGTTATCGGCCCAATGCTTCTCGATGGCGTTGATGGCGTTGTAGCGGTTTTCCCAAAACTCATTATCAATCTTATCCACCGAATTGTAACCGGGAATACGTTCGTTGAGTATCCATTGCGGATTTACTTTTGTTGCCAGCACATTTTCGTAATGCGATCGGTTGAAAATCTCGATCATGCCGCGCTCGGGCAGCGCGCGATAATGCCGCCACATGTAATCGTGCTCCAACTCGTTCTTCGACGGCGTTTTGAAACTATGCACGCGGCAACCCTGCGGGTTAATGCCCGACATCACATGGCGGATTACACCGTCTTTTCCTGCCGCATCGGGTGCCTGCAACACAATGAGCATGGAGTGCCGGTCGTCGGCATAGAACATTTCCTGATATTTCTCCAACTCTTTGATGTTGTTTTTTATTTCGTCTTTTGCGCTTTTTTTCGTAAACCCGCCATCTTCTTTCGTCGAAAAGTCTTTCAAATTCACCTTTGAACCGGGTTTAACCCTTATTTTACTGTAATCGAAATTCATAATATACTGATTTTTGTATTATTCTACTGTAACCGATTTGGCCAAATTGCGAGGTTGATCTACATTACGCCCTTTTACAACAGCAATGTAATACGCTAACAGTTGCAACGGCACTGAAGAGAGTATGGGATAGAGGCATTCTTCCGTTTTCGGGATGCTGATGACGTGATCTGCCAATTCCCGCACGGTCTTATCGCCATCGGTAACAATACCGATAATTTTTCCTTTTCGCGCTTTCACTTCCTGAATATTGCTGACTACCTTGTCGTAAACAATTCCGCCCATAGGTGCTATGACCACTACAGGCATCTCCTGGCTGATAAGAGCAATGGGGCCGTGTTTCATTTCCGCAGCAGGATAGCCTTCAGCGTGGATATAGGAAATTTCTTTCAGTTTCAATGCTCCTTCCAGTGCCGCAGGGAAATTATAGCCGCGCCCCAGATAAATGAAATTCTGGGCGTAGGTGAATGTTTTTGAGAATTCGGCAATTAAATCGTTTTGCTTTAAAATGACGCTTATTTTATCGGGGATATTGGTTATTTCTTTCAATATCTTAAGAAAGCGGTCTTCGGGCAAAACGCCTTTCTCTTTGCCGAGCGCCAGGGCTATCATGGTGAGCACCATTACCTGCGCGGTGAACGCTTTGGTTGAAGCTACTCCGATTTCAGGTCCTACGTGCGTGTATGAGCCCGAATCGGTTAACCGCGAAATAGAAGACCCTACCACATTACAAATCCCGAACAAAAAAGCTCCTTTCGATTTAGCCAATTCGGCGGCGGCCAACGTGTCGGCTGTTTCTCCGGATTGCGATATTACGATTACCACATCCTTATTATCAATTACGGGGTTTCTGTACCTAAACTCCGACGAGTACTCCACTTCCACCGGTATGCGCGTAAATTCCTCCAACACATACTTTCCTATTAAGGCGGCGTGCCACGATGTTCCGCAGGCAGAAATTATGATACGTTTTGCGTTCAGAAATTTATCCTTGTGATCTATGATCCCTGAAATGGAAATGTTATTTTCATCCGCGTTTACCCTTCCACGCATGCAATCGGTAAGTGTTCTGGGTTGTTCAAAAATTTCCTTAAGCATGAAGTGGGGATAACCGCCTTTTTCGAGTTGGTTGATCGTCATCTCCAATTTCTTTATCTTAGGTGTCTTCTCAACGTTGGATATGGTTTTTATCTGAATTTCTTTTCCCCGTTGCAATGTTACGATTTCTTCTTCATCGAGGTATATTACCTTATTTGTGTATTCCACGATGGGCGTTGCATCCGACGCAAGAAAAAACTCATTTTCCCCTACCCCGATAATCAAGGGACTGCCCTTTCGTGCCGCCACAATCATATTTGGATTTTCTTTATCTATAACGGCAATAGCGTACGCCCCTATAACTTCGTTAAGGGCAAGCTGAACCGCTGTGGGCAAATCCACATCTTTTTCCGTTTTTACATATTCGATCAGTTGAACGAGGACTTCGGTATCCGTTTCACTCTGAAAGGCGTAGCCTTGCTTTGTGAGGCTCTCCTTTAATTCGGCATAATTTTCGATTATACCGTTGTGTATGAGTGCCAACTTTTCTGATTTGGAAAAATGAGGATGCGCATTCACCTGATTGGGTTCGCCGTGTGTCGCCCAGCGCGTGTGCGCGATCCCAAGAGAACCTCCGATGTTTTTATCTTTAGTGAAAGATTCCAAATCGGCGACCTTTCCTTTAGCCTTGTATATATTTACCTTACCGTCGGTCAG
>JAQVEB010000121.1 GCA_028698105.1 Petrimonas sp.
GGTTTATGCCACGCTATTTAATGATATTCGTCATAATCGCATCGTGTACTTTTCCGTTGGATGCCACCAATTCTCTTCCGAAAATGTAATTTTCTCCGCCCGAAAAATCGGTGCATTTGCCTCCGGCGCAATTCAGAATAAAAGTTCCGGCTGCCACGTCCCAGGGCGATAGCGCGGAATGAAAATAGGCATCGCTTCTGCCGCAGGCCACATAACAGATTTCAATTGCAGCCGAACCTTTTATTCTGAAACTGCAATTTCTGAACTGAGCCAGTGCGTTTTGGAGTATTTTTTCGCCTGCGGAATCGAGGCTGTACGGTATGCCGAAACCAATGTAGGCGTTTTGCAATTCGTTTTTGGAAGTTACCGAAACAGGTTGCCCGTTCAGCCGCACGTTTTCTTTCCCTGTGGCGGAATAGAGTTCTTCCGCCACTGGGTCGTACACCACGCCCAAAACGATTGTTTTGTCCTTCATCAGTGCGATACTCACCGAGTAAGGCGTATCGCTGTGCACATAATTGGTTGTCCCGTCCAGCGGATCAATAATCCAGGTATATTCCTTTTGTTCAAATTGCACCGTTTCCTCTTCCGTAAGGAAACCGGCTTCGGGAAGGAGTTCGGATAAACCGGCCACGATTCTTTTTTCGGCTTCTTTATCAATGTAAGTCACGTAATTGCGTACGCCTTTCATCTCTATTTTGCCGCGCGAAAACGTTGCTTGTTCTTCTTTCAGGTATTTTCCCGCGGAGATTGCTATGCGGCATACTTCGTCGCATATTTTTTCGATATCGTATTTCATTTGTGTGTAATTTACTGACAGACAGCTTCTTTTTTACTTGTTATTGATTTTTATTTTTCTGATGGACTGTATTTTTCGGATGCTTGAAGCGGAATGAAGAATATCCAACACCTCAATCCGTTGGTCTGTAATGCGGTAGATAATTAAATGGGCATCGAGAATGATATTTCGATAGATCCGGTTTTTTGTCGCCAGAAAACGGCACTCGGGATAAACGTTGTAATATGAAGAAAGTGTTGCGAGCGACTTTTTAATATGATGATCATAAATTTCAGCCTGATAAAAACCGAACATTTCGAGTCCGAACGCATAAATTTCTTTTCTGCGTATTTTGAAGGATTCGCTTACTATAACCGGTTTTTCAGATGCTTCTCTTTCCATTCCTCAAACTCTTTATTCGCAACGTCCAATGGAGTAAATTTTCCCTTTTCAATTTCATGAAAATGTTCCCACCATTCTTCCTGCGTACCCTGAAAAGGCTTGTTCGGATCCCATTTATCCACACCCGGTGATGTTTCATAAACCGGTTCCGGCTCGTTTACCTTCGGGTTTTTATGTTCGTGCGTATTTTCTTTCTTTTTCATACGATTAAATTTTTTCCCACTCGTATTATTTGTCCGGAAACATTGAATCCCACCAACGCGAATCGCCTTTCAGCCACTTGGTAAACCATGCGTAAATGGCATAATTCCACTGAATGCGTTTATCGTAATCGTAGATAGCGTGATTTTCACCTTCTACCTGAATATATTCCACCGGCTTTCCCAATAGTTTCAACGCGGTGTACATTTGAATGCTTTCGCCGAGCGGAACGTTGGTGTCGGCCGTACCTTGCAACAAAAGCAGCGGCGTTTTAATTTTATCGGCGTGAAAGAGCGGGCTTTGCTCCACATAAAGCTCTTTGTTGTTCCACGGATAACTTCCGGCGCTGGCGCCCGAGCTGTAGGTGTAACCCCAATAGCCTTCACCCCAATAGCTGGTGATGTTGCTGATGCCGGCGTGCGAAACCGATGCGGCAAACATATCGGTTTTCGTGATCAGGTACATGGTCATAAATCCGCCGTACGATGCGCCGATATTGCCGATTTTTGTACCGTCAACGAACGCATGCGCAGCAACGAATTTTTTCACACCTTCGATGATCTCATCCGAGGTTTGTTTTCCCCACGCGTTTACGTGGCGGGCGGCAAATTCCTGCCCGTAACCGGTTGTTCCACTTGGATTTAATGTGTAAACCACAAATCCCTGCGCGGCATAGACGTGAAGCGGATACGTACTTTCGAACACGCGTTGCGTGGGACTTGTCCCTCCATAATAATAGACAATTAACGGGTATTTTTTGTTCGGATCGAAATTCGGAGGCAAGTAATACCGTCCCTGGATTTCATCACCGAAAGAACTCTTAAAACTCCAGTCTTTTACCTGTCCAAGTGTTAATTTGTTGAGCTTATCGGCGTACGGATCGGAAATCAGTGTTGATTGTAAGTTTTTGATATTCAGTAAATAACTTCTGTTCGAGTTGGATTGACTCACGCCGGTGTACGAAGCCCACTCACCGTCTTTTGCTACGTTGAATGAGCGAATGACATCTTCTTTTAAAGGCAACTTCTCAAATTTTTTTGTTTTGGTGTTGTAACGGTAAATATTTTCTCTGTCGCCGTCCTGCACACGATAATAAACCAGATTATCATTCACGCTCCACAATTGCGAATCAATGGACGGATCAAAATTCCTGGTCACCGGTTCGATGTGTTTGGTTGCCAAATCCATGATATACGATTGCGAGTCGTAGCTGTTGGCAATTTGTCCGGGCTTGATGTTCAGGCCAATGCCGTTGAACGCTTCGGCCGAGGCCGAAATAAGAAGTTGCCTGCCGTCGGGCGAGAATTGAGCCGAAGAGGCAAAGCCTTCGTTCTCCCAAACAGTGTCTATTTTCATGGTATTTAAATCCAGCAGGTACATAGACGATTTACTGAACGGACGTTCGAGTAAATCTTCTTCGGAAACCGTAAAGAGTATTTTTTTCCCGTCCTGCGATACATCGTTGAGCGAAGCGGTTTTCTGTCCGAAAGTTAATTGTTGCTCCAGTCCTGTGTCGAAAAAATAACGGTACATGTAATAGGTATTGCGATAATTGGCCTGCCGGTCTTCAGGCGACAGCAAACGCTTCAAACCCGCAGGGTTGCTCACGTTCCGGGTTTCTTTGGTGGAGTAGAACATTGATTTTTCATCAGGAGCAATATAAAATGTTTCTTTGGGAAGCCTTTCGGCTATAATTTTTGTTTCGTTTTTCACCGGATCAAGCGTGTACATGGTGTTGCCTTTCTCGCTCTCGGCAACGTAGTAAAGTACGTCCGATGCCGGCATCCAGCCAAGTTGTGAGCGATTGGAAGTTTCGGAGAAGATCGTTCGTTTTTGTTTCTGGTCGTAAATTTCGGTGTATTGTTTGCGATCGCCGCCTGGCAATGTTTCCGTGAGCTTGAGCAGCACAAATCGCCCGCTGGGCGATATTTCGGACGAATTTACGCGTTTGCCGTCCAGAATATCTACGATAGTGATATCGCGTTTATCCACATTATCAAAGGAATATACGAGCGTAGAATCGCTTTTGTCGGGTTGGAATTCAATCTTCACGGCAGGTTGAACCTTATCGGACGCCGATGCCAGCAACTTAATCAGAACGCGCGCGTTGTTAACCATTCCATCCAGGTTATATTCTGCTGTTCCAGCGTGTTGGATGCTATCGTTTTCCTGCGATTTGGTCGCTTTTTTCTCGTTGTTGAGATAAACCTGTAATCGGTTGGGAGAGGTTACCTTGAGCTTTCCTTTTCCGTATTGATTGCCCGATACGAAAAACGAGATAAGGTTGAAGGCATAGCCATGCACGGGTTTCTGCAACAGAAAGTAACCGTCTTTATCGGGCGTCAGTTCTGTTGTAAACCGGTCTTCGGACGGGAAAGAAATATCGTACGAAAGCAACATTTCGTCCGAAAATTTGGCGTTGTTCAGGTTCGTACTGTCCAGTAAAATGGGTTTTTGTACCGGTACAGCGTCAAAAACGTAAACTTTTTTAGGCGAAAAAGTTTGTTGCGCCATCACCTGCAAACCAATCGAAAGCAATAAAAGTAAAGATTTAAATTTCAACATTATTGTACTGATAATTATTTAGATATTTCATAAAATATATTTCCGTGTATTTACCCAAACCTATTTTTCACGCTGATACGCGCTGATTTATTTCGCAGATAAGCGCAGAAAATCAGCCCATTTTTCCTTTTCGGACTAAATCCGCGTTAAAATTTGCGAATATCTGCGTGAACATTTTTCAAAACAGCGTTTTAGGCATACGCACCGATATTCTTTTTCATAATTCTTTGTTTGTCCACACGAAAAAATCTGTGGGGAAGCCGGTTATATCCGTTTCCTTTTCGAAGAAAGCAAATACCGACGATCCCGAACCGCTCATGGAAGCATAAATTGCACCTGAATCATACAGGTGTTGTTTGATTCGCGCTATTTCGGGATATGTTTGAAAAACCGAAGTTTCAAAATTGTTTTTCACCCAATGTTTCCATTCGGAAACAGGTTTTCGGACGGTTTCCTTTAGCGATATTTCCGGTCGCCGGGGCGTAACCGTTGCATAAGCGTCTTTGGTGGGAACCGCTATGTTTGGTTTTACCAAAACAAAGAAATACATAGAAAGATCAACGTGAATTTCTTCCAGTTTATCGCCGATTCCCGTCGCAAAAGCCGGTCGGTTTTGAATGAAAAACGGGCAATCCGCACCTATCTTCGCAGCTTTTTTGGCTAATTCGTCATCGGTGTAACCCAAAGAGAACGTGCTGTTTAACAATTTCATCATAAATGCCGCATCCGATGAACCACCGCCCAATCCCGCCCCGAAAGGAATTTTTTTCAACAAGTGAATATCAATCGGGGGAATTTCTTTTTCTTCCGAAATCAATTTCAGCGCTTTTATAACCAGGTTATCGCGGGCATTGCCCTGAATCTCAATGCCGGTTTGGAAAAAACGGTAACCTTTGGTTTGCGCGGATCGCAAATCCGCGCCGGCGATCGAATGATCGGCCGGAACAATTTCGAGCGCATCTTTCAATCCGATAGGATAAAAAACGGTTTCCAGATTATGATAACCGTCCGGTCGTTTGGAGACGATGTTTAATCCGAGGTTTATTTTTGCGTTGGGGAAACAGAGCATCGTGTTGTTTTCGTTTTTGCAAAGATACATTTTTTTTGTGTTAAAAACGGTGTCGTAAAAAGAATCAATATACCGTGAAAAAAATATCAAAAAAAGATTCTTTTTAAAGCTGTCTTTCTTAATTTTCGTGATGTAAGGCGTAGTTTTAGGTGAAAAAACGCCTGAAAAACAACAAAAATAATTTCCTGCAACGGGTCAGATGCCTTGATCGGCTTCTTCCACCACGCTAACCATAAACTGATACAAATCCGCTATTTGCGAAAAATCTTCAATCAATTGCAAGGCGATCGCTTCGCTGTAGATCCGCTCGTCGGATAGCGGAAGTGTTTTCACCACATATACGTTTTTCCGGTGCATCCACGGCTGGAATGCTTCGGGAAGGTTATTGGCAAGCTCACGCTTGTATTTATCGCCTTCGATCACAAAACCTGCGCTGAGCGCTTTTTCCGACATTTTCTCAAACGATTCGCGACAATAGCTTATCTCCTCCCGAAGCCGATCCATCATTTTCCTTTTCGGCATAAACAATCCCATACCGTACATGAAATGTTCGGTGCCGATTTCGGCAAAGAAACCGGGAAAGCTTTCCCAGTGAGTGTTCTGACGTTGGTAGTTTATCCACATGTTGCTGTTGTACGGGTCTTTGTTTATGGAGAAACGCACATCGCGGTAAATACGCGACAGCATTTTCACCAAACGCAAATCGAAAGCGGGATCCAGATTGTGCATGGCAAGCGATGTGGTTGTCGCAAACGATTTTAGCGGCTCCATCAGGTGTTCCTGATAAACGTGTTTGTGTTCTTCAAACCATTGCTTGTAATTATTTTCTTTCAGTTCTTTCAGGAACTGAATGGTTTCGGGCCGGAATCCGGTAAAAGGCGCTACCTGTTTCATGCTGAAATACGTAATGCGGAAGAATCATGCTACGCTTGTATGTTTATTATTTGATACTGAGATGCGTATCTTGTACTAAACAAATTATATTTCGGTGCGATGCACCTCTTGATCCGTAACATTTTACGGGTACTACAAATATTGACGGCACACTGTGCCTTTAAGGGGCAGCGCCCCGCAATATTTATAGCTCGTAAAAAGTTTTTGGCGTACGGGGTGCATCGCACCGAAATATTTTGAGACGCTTTGCGAATATGCATTTTATTTAATTATCCGGTAATTATCGGCAGCGATATGGTATAAAGAAAGATAATCTTTACCTTCTTTCGCTTTGCGTTCGGCAATGCGCGCCCGAAAATCGTTCACACGCTCCATTTCCGAGCTTCCAACTGCTACGCCTTCCGATTCCTGTTCTGTGGCGCACCCTTCGCCACCTTCTCCGTGGCTCACGGCCATTGCATTTTCAATGTCCTGTTCCATTTGCTGCACATCGGCTTCCGTAATACGGTCTTCCACCAGTTTGCCCACCACGCGAACGTTCTGGTCAATGGCGAGCGTATCGAATTTACCGATCGTACTATTGGACTCCACCCGGATGGATTGGTCGCCATCGGCTCCTTGCAGGAAAAGTTTCATGCCCGTTTTAGCACACACGTGTGTGCAAACACCCTCAACCGTGATGGTTTGTCCGGCCAGAGAATCGGCATTGGCCATAACTTCCTCAACCGTTAATTCGGTTTTACCTGATTTTCCCGTAGTGTTGGTGCAATTGTAAAAAACAAGCGCTATCATGGCAAGCGCGGCAAGTAATACAGATGTTTTTCTTTTCATTACGTTTTTTTATAGTTTATTTCGGGCTCAAAGATAAGTTATTTTCATCACAAAAAAAATTCACGCGATTTCATCGGAAAAAAACTTTCACTCATCGGAAAAATACCTTCGTTCATCGATTTCCGCTTGTGTGGTTTGCCTGATAGTCCGTATCTTTGCACAAAAACAAAAAAATTATTGATATGGAAAATTATAATCAACATTCATTTTATTCGGCAAAATCCAAAAGTATTCTTTTTGGCGTTTTGCTGGTTTTGGCCGGAATAGTTTTTTTAGCTTATAATTTCGGATGGATTAATCCGGCTCTAAAAGACATTATTTTCTATTGGCCGATGATATTTATTGTGCTGTCGTTATTTTCTTTGGCCAAAGGCCAGTGGGGCGGATTTTTTATTAAATTCATCGTTGGCGCCTTCTTTCTGGCGCCAAGAATAGCACAAGTGTACCCCGAATTGTTGCCGGACTTTCCTCAAAATTTTGTCGGTAATTATTGGCCGTTTTTGTTAATATTATTGGGTATCGCTCTCATTTTCAAGATCAATTTTGGGCGTGGGGAGCGTTGCTGTCGGCGAAATAAGGACGCAACCGGAAATCAGAATGCCGAACATTTGAGCGGTCGGATAAAAAAAGAGGTGGTTTTCGGCGGCTCGGAAAATATTTTTCTTGATCCCGTTTTTTACGGTGGTGATATTGATGCGGTTTTTGGCGGTGTTATTCTGGATTTGCGTAAAACAACGCTTCCTGAAGGGGAAACTTACCTGAACATTGATGCGGTTTTTGGCGGTGTTACACTTTATATACCCGATAATTGGGTAGTAACCGTGAAGTTCGACACCGTTTTCGGTGGTTTTACCGATAAACGTATCTTAGCCCAATTACCTGAGGATAAAACGAGAAAATTAATTTTAGCGGGCGATTTGGTGTTTGGCGGTTGCGAAATAAAATAAAACATCACCGGATGAAACCTCCATTGTTTGACATAGTAACAAAACCGTTTTCCATTGTTTTCATTTGCATTGTTTACGCATTGTTGCAGACGCTTGCATTTTCGCCGCTCATGACTTATCCGTTCCTTTTGTTAGCGTTGGATGCTTTTGTTGATGCGGCTTTTTTTGCAGGATTGGGCTTTTTGTTGTGGAAAGTGATTCGCTATGGAAATTTTGCCGCTCTTGAGCTCTACCAGCGGTTTATTAATTATACGGCATTGGGGCTGTTGGTGATA
This sequence comes from Petrimonas sp., assembly GCA_028698105.1. Taxonomy (GTDB): domain Bacteria; phylum Bacteroidota; class Bacteroidia; order Bacteroidales; family Dysgonomonadaceae; genus JAQVEB01. The sequence goes on from JAQVEB010000121.1 coordinate 7,963, forward strand.
GGTGTTTGGATAGCCGCCTCTTATTTAGCGAGTTATTTGATCCTTGATGAAAGGTTTCTCCTGGAGATCAAAAAAATTATTTGGATGAAAGGCTTTATCGGACTGCTCACATATCTTCTTATTATTCAGCTGTTTCAGGTGAAGTTGAACCGGTTGTTGGAACAAGAGAAATTATCGGATGAAGCAGAAGAAGAAACATCGGAAGGAAACGCGTCCCCGACGATGGAAACAATCGAAAGGGTAGTGGTAAAAGTAGGACAGAAAATCCACGTTTTATTTGTTCCTGATATTGTTTACATTCAATCGGATGGCGACTACGTGCAAATTTTTACCGAAAACGGAAAGTACTTGAAGGAAGAAACGATGAAGTATTTCGAAATGAATTTACCGCAATCACAATTTGTGCGCATTCACCGCTCGTATATCGTTAATGTGGAGAAGATTCTCCGGATTGAGTTATACGAAAAAACCAACCAGATGCTCACACTAAAGAACGGTGATAAAATTAAAGCGAGCGCATCGGGCTATAAATTGCTTCGCAAGGCATTGAGTCTGTAACAAAAACTTATTGTAAAGTTTGTTAAAACCCGAAAAACCAATTTTGGTTTTTGAGTTTTCTGTCGTACTTTTGCATCGTTTTTTTCAATAAACATTATGGATATTAAGAACAGAATAGTAAAACAAGCTGGCAATTTATATTATCAGTACGGTATAAAAAATACTTCGATGGACGACCTCGCATCATCGCTGGGCATATCCAAACGTACGATTTACGAGAATTTCAAGGATAAAGAAGAAATCCTGCTGTATTATCTGAAACAGCTCCGCGATGAACGGAACACGGCGTTTCAGGAGTTTCTTCAGGAATCGGACAACATTATGGAATTTTTTATTCGCATCATTGAACTTCATCAATCAATTCCGTATGCGAACGTGAAGTTTTACGAAGATATTTACAAATATTATCCCAAAATTTATGCGTTGATTCTGGAAG
>JAQVEB010000122.1 GCA_028698105.1 Petrimonas sp.
GCGCGTGAAGATAATGCAAAAATGCCTGTGGACGCGTTGTGGTTAGGAGGCACCTATCGTGAGCGTCCCGAAACGTGGGAAGATGCTTCGGCACTTTATTGGGTAAACGAAAATTCATCTCCCGTATGTTTTATAAACAGTTCTATTCCCCGTTTCCACAACGGGAGGGATGAGCACGTAAAAAAATTAGACAGCCTGGGGATTTATTCCGAAGTACACGAATTCGAAGATACGCCTCACACCTTTTGGCATTTTCACCCATGGCACTTATCTACGGTGAATTACGCCTCAAATTTTTTGTGGAAAATATTCGATAAACCGAAAACTGTCGATCACGTGGGTTACGACATTGTGGTTGCACAAGACGGGAGCGGCGATTTTAAAACCGTTCAGGAAGCAATTAACGCTGTCCCCGATTTTAGGAAACAACCCACACGAATATTTATCCGAAACGGATTTTATTGGGAAAAGATCATTATTCCCGATACTAAACAATCGTTGACGCTTGTTGGAGAAGATAAATACAAAACCATTCTGTCGTTTAATAATTTCGCATCGAAGAAAAGCGCCTTCGGCGATGAGATCGGCACTTCGGGATCAGCCAGTACGTACGTGTGTCCCGATAATTTTTCAGCTGAAAACATCACGTTCGAGAACGCCGCAGGCCCTGTGGGGCAGGCCGTAGCTATTATCGTTCGCAGCGATCGTGCTCAATTTATCAATTGCCGTTTTCTCGGATTTCAGGACACGCTTTACACGCACAAACCTTTCAGCAAACAATATTACAAAAATTGCTATATAGAGGGCACCGTTGATTTTATTTTCGGATGGTCAACTGCTTATTTTGAAGATTGCGAAATCTTTTGTAAACAAAATGGTTACATTACGGCAGCTTCCACGCCGGAAGATCAGGAGTACGGATACGTTTTTTACCGGTGCAAGATTTATGGAGAAAACGGTGATTCATTTTATCTCGGTCGCCCGTGGCGGCCTTATGCACACGTTGTTTTCATAGAGTGCGAACTCAGCGATGTTATCCGTCCTGAGGGTTGGAATAATTGGGAAAAAACATCGAACGAAACAACGGCCGATTTTGCCGAATATAAGAATTACGGCAAAGGCGCTCAACCGAACAAACGGGTGAAATGGGCGCGTCAATTATCCGGTGATCAGGCCAAGGAATACATGAAAGACAGCGTGTTGGGGACGGATTTCCCCTTGAATAAATAAAATATTGATTATGAGATTTTTGAATCTTGTATTTTGCGTTTTGGTGACAGTATTCATAATAACGTCGTGCCAAAAAAGTATTCCCAATTTAATTGAGAAGATACCTGACGAAGAAACGCCTCACGTTTATCCCACTCCCGTTTCAGAAAAGGCATACGCATTTCCCGGCGCCTACGGCGGCGGAGCAGGTACTACCGGTGGCCGAGGTGGAAAAGTCTTCAAAATTACTTCATTGGAAGATACAAATACTCCGGGAACATTTCGGTATGCTGCAAACCAAACCGGTGCGAGAATTATTATTTTCGATGTTTCAGGAACAATTCATCTTCAATCCAAACTTTCCATAAAGAATGGAGATATCACTATTGCCGGGCAAACGGCGCAAGGCGACGGTGTCTGTTTTGCGGATTATCCCGTTGAGATCAGCGCAGACAATGTAGTGGTTCGTTACGTAAGATTCAGAATGGGTGATAAGCAAACGGCCACTATCGGGGCTGATGGAGCCGATTCTTTTAGCGGGCGCGGACGTAAGAATATTATGATTGATCATTGTTCGGTTAGCTGGTCAACCGATGAATGTTCGTCGTTTTACGATAACGAAAATTTCACAATGCAGTGGTGCATTATTTCCGAAAGCCTGCGACTGTCGGCACATTCAAAAGGAGCACATGGGTATGGCGGCATTTGGGGAGGTGTTAATACGTCGTTTCACCACAATTTGCTGGCGCATCACGATAGCCGCAACCCCCGTTTTTGTGGCAGCCGGTATTCAAACCATCCGGAGATGGAAAAAATTGATTTCAGGAACAATGTTATTTACAACTGGGGTTCAAACAACGTTTACGGGGCAGAGGGCGGAAGTTATAACATCGTGAACAATTATTACAAACCGGGGCCGGCCTCTTCAAATACAAGCCGCATTATTCAACCCTATGCTGACGATGGAAGCAACAATCAACCGGAAGGAACTTACGGCCGGTTTTATGTAAATGGTAATTTTGTGTACGGAAGAAGTAGTGTAACTTCCAATAATTTGTCAGGCGTCAATTTGCATTCAAGTTTTTCGTTGTATGCGCCTGCGGTTACCCTGAATGAGGTGATATCTTCCACAGCTTTTGAGTTGCCCGAAATACCGATGCAAACGGCAACGCAGGCTTTTGAAAAGGTGTTGCTTTATGCCGGATGCAGCTTTAGTCGCGACGGAATTGATAACCGTATTGTAAACGAGACTAAAACAGGAACGACTGAATTCATTGGTTCGGATACTTCCTTACCGGGAATTATTGATAGTCAGGACGATTTAAAACCGATCACTGCAGGTTCGGATTGGTCCGCTTGGCCAATTCTTAAAAACGGAACAACACAAAAAGATTCCGATGGCGATGGCATGCACGACGACTGGGAAACCGCAAATAAACTTGATCCGAACACCTACGATGCTAACGGAAGACATTTAAGCACAGGATATGATAATATTGAAATTTATCTGAACAGCCTGGTGAAAAACACAACAGAAGAACAATACAAGTAAATTAGTCAAATTTTTGTATATTAAAACAATAGACGGCTAAACTCACGTTCGGCCGTCTATCCATCGTTTAAATATAAAAAAGAAAAAAGTTATTTGTGTATGTTTATTTTTCTGTGCCTACCGTTTCGGGAGGCGTTCCCTCATTTGTTTTAATCTCTTTCCCGAAAGACTCCGACAGCTTGGAGATGGACTTGAAATCTATTTTCCCCGATACCGTGATGATGGTAAGTTTACTATCTTCATCCAAACCGATAAAAATCAGTTCCTGCGTTTTTTCGTTTAGTTGCTTTTGCAAAATAGTTATTTTTGTTTTCCGCTCGTTCACCGAAACCACTTCCTGATAATCGCTAAATTCCTGAGCCGCTAATTCGGTGGCTTTTTTGAAGTATATGCGCGAGTCTTTTTTGTTTTCGGTGGTGATGATGCGAATGCTGCTGAGATCGTGAAAAATGTTCTTCAGCTCTTCGTCATCGGTACTGGAAGCCATTTTATCGAGCATGGACTTTCCAATGTTTACATTGTTGACGGGCATACCTTCTTCTACGCATTTTTGGATAAACTGGTTTATGAAATCGCCCGCAAAAGCAAAATTCGTAAATAAAAAAAGCGTCGCTATAAATATTATTTTTTTCATAAATTTTCTGTTTCGACAGGAATTTCGGAGTGGTTCGTTTCCATTTGCTCCATGTTTAACGAGTCTAAGGCCGCCCAGTCTAAATTAAGCTCTTCCAGTTCGCGAAGCGATTCCATCGAGGCTTCTTCTCCTTTTTTCAACGCATCTGAAAGCTTGTCTAAAGCGAAGGTCGCATGTTTGAGGGCGGCGTTCGGGTCGTTGTATGTTTCGGCGAAATAATTTTTTTTATTTTGATTGGCCACCAGATAAATGCCGATACCCAAGCCGGTGATCAACGCTACGGAAGCGGCGATCCTTAGCGCGGGAGCGAAAATTTTTACGGTGATGTATTTGTTCTCTTTTTCCTGTTCGCGGATAGCTGTTGACAATCGTTTGTCGAAATCGGAGCTCAGGGTTTTGGATTGAGAATCTTTTTTATACCGGAAAAGGGGAGCATACTCTTTCAGTTCATCAGGGATTTCTTCCTGCGAAAAAAAGTCTTGCAAAATTTGTTCTTCTTGCGTAGAAGTTTCGCAATTCCAATATTTATTTATTAATGTATGGATGTTCTCAAATTCCATCGTTATTATATTTTTCCAATAACTCTTTCAGTTTTTTTCTTGCCCTGAAAAGGCTTATCTTAACCAGTTCTTCGCTAATTTCCAACGTCTCGGCGATGTTTCGGTAACTCATTCCTTCTACTTCGCGCAACTGGAAGACCAGTTTCTGATTGTCCGAAAGTTCGTCTATACATTTATATATAATAGAACGTTGTTCCTGTTGCACGAATTCCAGGTGCGGCGTTATGTTATCAACAAAAGCGAGATGTTCTTTATCGGGCTCAATGTTATCCGTCTTGCGGAGCGAATTATACGTTAATCGGTCGAACGACAGGTTTTTTATTGAGCGATAACAATAAGCCTCCATATTTTCGATATCGTTCCACTCGTTTCTTTTGCTCCAGAGTTTCAGAAGGACATCCTGTACAATATCTTCGGCTTCGGTCTCATCTCGCACGATACTCAACGCGAGCCGGTAGAGTTTATCCTTCAACGGCAAAATTACCTGGTGAAATTTATCGTTGTTCATTATTTAATGACGGTCTTCTGTTTAAAAAGTTACAGCTTGATACAAAAATATTTCATTTATCTTGTTTTTCTATGCATTTTTGTTTTTTATCATCCATTTTTTGAATTATTAATTTTACGCATGCTGCCGTTTTATTAATTCATTTATACTCTTCGCTTTTTGCAGTAGTAGGGTAAAATTATTTGCAAAAAGAACAATTTTTATTTGTATATCTTGTTGATTATTTGTATTTTTGTGCCGTTTTTAGCTCTAAAAACCAGCATGTATCAGTTTAATTTTTTGATTATCTGATAATTGTGTGATTTGGAGAATAGCGAGAAATAACAAAAAAATAAAGATAAATTAGTTTAAAAAAAAAGTAGAAAAAATGCCTACAATTCAACAATTAGTAAGAAAAGGGCGTCAAGAGTTAACTGACAAAAGCAAATCGCCGGCATTGGACTCCTGTCCGCAACGTCGTGGCGTATGTGTAAGGGTTTACACAACCACGCCGAAAAAACCGAACTCAGCGATGCGCAAAGTTGCTCGTGTGCGCTTGACTAACTCTAAAGAAGTGAATGCGTATATTCCGGGCGAAGGCCATAACTTGCAGGAGCACTCTATCGTGCTTGTACGTGGCGGACGTGTGAAAGACCTTCCGGGTGTGCGTTATCACATTGTGCGCGGTACGTTGGATACTGCCGGTGTAAACGGCCGTACTCAAAGACGTTCTAAGTATGGAGCTAAGCGTCCGAAACAGGGAGCGGCAGCAGCTGCCAAGCCAGGAGCAAAAAAGAAATAATTTTTGCGAAGGCGCGCTTTTTTAAGTATCAAAATTAAAGTATAATCGCTGTTGAAATTTTTGGGATAAGCTACTTATAGGTTGAGTAAATGATTCGGAGGAATCGTTGAAGACGGGTAAAAAGGCAACCAAACACAACACTAAATTTTTTAAAACAATGAGAAAAACTAAACCTAAAAAAAGACAGGTATTACCTGATCCGGTTTTTGGTGATGTACGGGTAACAAAGTTTGTTAACCATCTTATGTATGACGGAAAGAAAAGTATCTCTTACGACATTTTCTATTCCGCATTAAGCACAGTAAAGGCAAAAATGCCGAACGACGAAAAGTCGGCTCTCGAGATTTGGAAAGCCGCTTTAGATAATATTACACCTCAGGTTGAAGTTAAGTCACGCCGTGTGGGCGGAGCAACTTTCCAGGTACCTACAGAAATACGCCCTGACAGAAAAGAATCCATTTCAATGAAAAATCTCATCCTCTATGCTCGCAAAAGAGGTGGAAAAACAATGGCAGATAAACTGGCTGCCGAAATTGTTGACGCATATAACAATCAGGGTGGTTCATACAAACGCAAAGAAGACATGCACAGAATGGCAGAAGCAAACCGCGCTTTTGCTCACTTCCGGTTTTAATATATAAGGTAAAAAAGATGGCAAAAGGTTCAAAAGAAACATTAATTTTCACGCGTAATATCGGTATCATGGCGCACATAGATGCTGGGAAAACAACCACATCCGAGCGTATACTGTACTACACGGGACTCACCCACAAAATCGGGGAAGTTCACGACGGTGCAGCAACCATGGACTGGATGGAGCAGGAACAGGAACGTGGTATTACCATTACTTCCGCTGCTACAACTACGAGTTGGAAATATAATGATCAAACATATAAAATTAATCTGATTGACACTCCGGGACACGTGGATTTCACGGTTGAAGTGGAGCGCTCCCTGCGTATCCTCGACGGGGCGGTAGCTGCATTTTGTGCCGTTGGTGGCGTTGAGCCCCAATCGGAAACAGTGTGGCGTCAGGCAGACAAATATAAAGTTCCGCGAATTGGTTACGTAAACAAAATGGACCGTTCCGGAGCAAACTTTTTCGAAGTAGTTCGTCAGGTAAAAGAAGTGTTGGGCGCAAATCCGTGTCCGATTCAAATACCTATCGGAGCAGAAGAAAATTTCAAGGGAATTGTGGATCTGATCCGCATGAAAGCCCTTTATTGGCACGACGAAACCATGGGTGCCGATTACCACATTGAGGATATTCCGGCGGAATTAGAGGAAGAAGCCAACGAATGGCGCGACAAAATGCTGGAAGTTGTTGCCGAGTGCGACGATCATCTGATGGAAAAATTCTTCGACGATCCCGAAGCGATCACCGAAGAAGAAATTCGCACGGCTATCCGCAAAGGAACGATCAACATGCAGATCAATCCGATGATTTGCGGATCGTCTTTCAAGAACAAAGGCGTGCAGCCTTTATTGGATGCTGTTTGTGCATTTTTGCCCAGCCCAAGTGATACGGAAGCGATCGAAGGAGTAGATCCTGACGATCCGGAAAAAGTGCTGTTGCGCCATCCCGATCCCAGCGAACCGTTGTGTGCGTTGGCATTTAAGATTGCAACCGATCCTTATGTGGGACGTTTGTGTTTCTTCCGCGTTTACTCCGGAGAACTGGAAGCGGGCTCGTATGTTTACAACCCGCGCTCCGATAAGAAAGAACGCATCTCGCGTTTGTTCCAGATGCATTCCAACAAGCAGAATGCAAAAGAATTCATCGGTTGCGGCGATATTGGCGCAGGCGTAGGATTCAAGGATATTCGCACGGGTGACACACTTTGCGACGAAAAACATCCCATCGTACTGGAGTCAATGGATTTCCCTGCACCCGTTATCGGAATTGCAGTTGAGCCCAAAACGCAGAAAGATTTGGATAAACTTTCCAACGGATTGGCCAAATTGGCGGAAGAAGATCCCACGTTCACGGTGAAAACCGATGAAGAAACCGGCCAAACGGTAATTTCCGGTATGGGCGAACTTCACCTGGAGATCATTATTGATCGCTTGAAACGCGAATTTAAGGTTGAATGTAATCAGGGACGTCCGCAAGTATCATACAAAGAAGCTATCACACAGCCGGTTGAGTTACGTGAGGTTTACAAGAAACAATCGGGTGGCCGCGGTAAGTTTGCCGATATGATCGTGCGTGTTGAACCTGCCGACAAAGATTTCGAAGGCGAATTGCAGTTCGTGGACGAAGTGAAAGGCGGAAACATTCCGAAGGAATTCATTCCGGCTATTCAGAAAGGTTTCCAACGCGCGATGAAGAACGGTGTGCTTGCCGGTTACGCGCTGGATAAACTGAAAGTAACGGTTCTCGACGGTTCTTATCACCCGGTTGACTCCGACCAGTTATCGTATGAGATTTGTGCCATGCAGGCATTCAAGAACGCTTCTGCGAAAGCAGGGCCTGTGCTGCTGGAGCCGATCATGAAAGTGGAAGTGGTTACGCCCGAGGAAAGCATGGGCGATGTAATATCGGACTTGAACAAACGTCGCGGACAAGTGGAAGGCATGGAGTCCAACCGCTCGGGCGCGCGCATCGTAAAAGCGAAAGCTCCGCTTTCCGAAATGTTCGGTTATGTAACTTCGTTGCGTACAATCACATCGGGACGTGCAACGTCAACCATGTCGTTCTCGCATTACGAAGAAGTATCTTCATCCATCGCAAGACAAGTGCTGGAAGAAGTAAAAGGTCGTGTAGATTTGATTAAATAACAAGATAAATTTATGAGCCAAAAAATCAGAATCAAACTGAAATCTTACGATTATAGCCTGGTGGATAAATCGGCCGAAAAAATCGTAAAAACGGTAAAAGCGACAGGCGCCGTAGTAAGCGGCCCCATTCCGCTGCCAACTCACAAGCGTGTGTTTACGGTAAACCGTTCAACTTTTGTAAACAAAAAATCGCGTGAACAATTCGAACTTTCGTCGTTCAAACGTCTTATCGACATTTACAGCTCTACCGCTAAAACCGTTGATGCGTTGATGAAACTTGAATTGCCCAGCGGCGTGGAAGTAGAAATTAAAGTGTAACCTCACCCAACCCTCCCGCCTCTCTCCCCTCGAGGTGCTCTCTCCAAAAGGAGAGAACAAGAGGTAAACGATTAATGGGACGGCTTTTAGAGGCTGCAACTATTTTAAAGTTATATAAATAAATTCACTTCCCCAGCTTCCCCCCTTCGAGGGGGATTGAGGGGGGCTAAACAACAGAGAAATGCCAGGATTAATTGGAAAAAAAATCGGAATGACATCCGTTTTCAGTGCCGAGGGAAAAAATGTTCCATGCACTGTTATCGAAGTAGGTCCTTGCGTGGTTACTCAGGTTAAAACCGTTGAAAAAGACGGTTACGACGCTATTCAGCTCGGGTTTGAAGACAAAAAAGACAAACACACCACAAACGCTGAAAAAGGTCACTGCAAAAAAGCAGGAGTAAGCCCCAAGAGACACTTGGCCGAGTTCAAAGGATTTGGGAACGACTACAAGTTGGGTTCCGAAATCACTGTTGATCTTTTCAA
>JAQVEB010000123.1 GCA_028698105.1 Petrimonas sp.
GTATGCTTCGGTCACCCCTCTCGCGGGCGCGATTACGTTCATTCTTTTTCCAGTAAACGGCTCGCCTTCCGTTCTCATTGTAACCTCTTACGTACGGTATGTTGCTATAATCGTAGTAATCAATATAATAGTAACGCGGATAATGGGAGTTATAAAAATGGTGATGCAACCACGGGTTGTAAATATTACGGTTTACGATCACGATGAACGAGTTGTACAGGTCGAAACCGGAATACATCATCGGCAAGCTTGGCGCGAAAAGCCATTGACCGTTATAAAGATATACGAAATTGCGCGTGGCCAAATCGTAATACGTTTCGATGTCGGGGAAGTAATAATAACGTGTTCCCATGTAATAATCGGGAGCCCAAACAGGGTTGTAATCGTAATAGTTATCGTACTAACCATCTCCCGATGCTCCGTAATATGAGGTTCCGCAACTTGTGAAACCCAGCGCCATGATGAGCGCTGTGAGAGCGATTGTTGATTTCAGTATAACTTTTTTCATTTTTTTTGGTTTTAAAAGGTTTATAACTCTTTTAACTTATCTCTTTGACTGAAAAAACAATAGAATGTTTATTTCGGTTTGTGTTTTTTGTATGTGTTTACTATTTTAATGATTTTCAGGGAATTTTTGTTCATTAATTTTAATTATTCATCAGCACAACCACCATATCCATTACGTTGGTTCGGGTGTTTCCCGTAATAATATGTCCACCAACGCGTTGGAAGAAACGATAGGAATCCGAATTTTGAAGAAAAATTTGTGGCTCAATGTTTTTCTTTGCTGCATCAGCAACCGTTTCATTATCAATAACCGCTCCGGCAGCATCGGTTGGGCCGTCGGTGCCGTCGGTTCCGGCGCAGAGAATGGCAATGTTTTGTCGTCCGCTTATTCGCGTGGCCAGATAAAGCGCCAGATGCTGGTTACGTCCACCAAGGCCTTTCCCCGATACGTGAACCGTAGGTTCTCCTCCGAAAAGCAGGCAAAGAGGTTTGCGTTCCTGCTGAAAGTTTTGAATGATTCGCAAAATATATTCCGCCACATCCAGAACGTCTCCCTGCAAGGTATCGGTGATAATATGAGATTTAAAACCGATGTTGCCTGCTTTTTCGGCAGCGGCTTGCAACGCAATGCGATTGCTCCCGATCAGAAAATTATGTACCCTTCCGAAAATTTTATCCGAAGACTTGGGCGTTTCGGGAACGTCGCCGCTCAATCCTCTTTCGAGATAACGGGCCATGGGAGCGGAGAGTGGAAGTTTGTACTTTTCTACCACCGACATCGCATCCGCGAAAGTGGACGTATCGGCAACCGTTGGGCCGGAAGCAATTACATCTAATTTGTCGCCAACAACGTCCGATAAGATCAACCCGATAGTCGTTGCCGGATAGATAGCTTGCGCCAACTGTCCGCCTTTCACGTGGGAAAGGTGCTTGCGCACCATATTGATCTCGTGAATATCCGCGCCGCAGGTAACCAGCAATTCGTTGGTGCGTTTCAAATCATCGAGCGAAGCTCCCGAAGGGAAATCGGCCAGCAACGCCGATGCCCCGCCGGAAATAAGGCAGCTCACAAGGTCGTTTTGGGTTGCGTTACGCGCAATTTCGAATATTTTTTTGGTTCCTGCAATGCCATTGGCATCTGGGATCGGGTGCCCGGCTTCGGTTAGCGAAATGCGCTGCAATTCCGTTCCATGCCCGTATTTGGTCACCACATGCCCGCCGGTAATTCTTTCGCCAAAAATATTTTCAATTTCCTTCGCCATCAATGCGGAAGCTTTTCCCATTCCAAGCACAAATACATTTTCGAAATCGGAAAGATTAAACCGTTTTTCATTCACGAACAACGTGCTATCTCCAATTTTCAGGCTATTGCGTATCAATCGGTCGGGCAACACACTTTGCACTCCGGCAAGAAAGATTTGTTCGGCTCTCTGTTTCATAGTGAATTAAAGCATAAAAAACGATGCAGACCATACACACAGGAAAGTGGTGATTCCCATTACGATAGTAGCCGACGAATAGACTTTCAACGTAGTATTTGAATTGATTCCCGAAAAGCGGGAAACCACCCAGAAATAGGAATCGTTGGCATGCGAAACCATCATTGATCCGGCTCCCATAGAGATCATCGCCAGCAGTTTTCCGGTTTCGGAATCCAATCCCAAAGCTGGCAACATCGGCGTTACAAAAGAAGCTGAGGTTATGATCGCCACGGTTGACGAGCCTTGCGCCGTTTTCAGAATGGAAGCGATTAAAAACGGTACGGCAAGCCCTAATCCGGTTTGCAGCAAAAACTCGCCCGCGTAAGCGCCCACACCGGTTTCCTTGATGACCAACCCGAACATTCCGCCTGCACCGGTAACAATGAGTATCGGACCGGCTTTTTCGATGGCTTTTTCGAAAACTACGTTCAAATCACTAATTTTTCGACTTTTCAACAACAAAAAAGAGAGCAGCACGCCAATCATCAGTGCGATAATCGGATGTCCGATGAATGTGAGGCTTTCGACGAAAACGGATCCTTCGGAGAATTCCATCAGACCGAGTAGCGAGCCTACGGCAATCAGCAACAACGGAACAACAATGGGAAGCAGGGAAAGGGTGACCGAAGGCAAGTCCTGTTGATCAATGACATTTATTTCGGAATTTTCTTCCTTATCTTCAATGTATTTCATGTTCTTCGTTCGCCATTTGATCCAGAGAAAAGCGGCGATGGCCGCAGGAATCGCGAACAACGTTCCGAGAAGAATGAGTAACCCGATATTTGCGCCGATAATTCCGCTTGCCGCCAATGCTCCCGGATGTGTGGGAACAAGGCAATGCACGGAATACAGCGCGGTTGCCAACACAAACGCGATCAGTGGCAGCACGATCTTCGCCTTCGCACTAAACGTTTTGGCGAGCTGACTCATGATAATGTATCCCGAATCGCAAAAAATAGGAAATCCTACAATGAATCCGGTAATTCCCATCGCTTCGGCGGCGCGTTTGCGTCCCGTTTTCCGGAAAATGGCATTGGCAATGCTTTCGGCGCCGCCGCTTTGTTCGAGCACCACCGCGATAATGGCGCCGAAAATGATCAGAAACCCGATGGATGCAATGGTGCTGCCAAAACCTTGTTTGAGGATTTCCACCACGTTTTTACCGGGAAGCGTTACCATGGCAAGCATCAGTGCGACGATGAACAGCGCCGCAAACGCATTGAGTTTTGTCCACGATGTGAGGACAACGATCAGCACGATGCTCAGCAAAACGAGTAGGGAGATAGTTAACATGCTCATGTTATTACATTTTGAGGTTAAAAATACAAAAAAAATGGCAACCCAAGTCGGATTGCCATATATTATTTTCCTCGCTCGCGCCGATCTCTGATTAGTGTGTGCCGCAGTCAAGTGTTTACTTCGTAACGCACGAATTATAAATTCGCGCGAGCGGGAGGTAACTCGTAACCCGCACCCCGTACCCCGTAACCCGCTTATCCCACGCTTCCTTCCAAACTGATTTGCAGCAGTTTTTGTGCTTCAACGGCGAATTCCATCGGAAGTTTGTTCACTACTTCTTTTACGTAACCGTTCACGATAAGGCCGATGGCTTCTTCTTCGCCCAAACCGCGCTGGTTGCAATAGAAAATCTGATCTTCACTGATCTTGGAGGTCGTGGCTTCGTGTTCAAGAATGGCTGTCGGGTTTTGAATATCGGTATAGGGGAATGTGTGTGCGCCGCAATGATCGGTGAGCAGCAAGCTGTCGCATTGCGAGTGATTGCGGGCGTTTTCGGCCTTTTTGGCAACTTTTACCAATCCCCGGTAACTGTTTTGACTGCTTCCGGCAGAAATACCCTTTGAAACAATACGGCTTCGGGTATTTTTGCCCAAATGGATCATTTTTGTACCCGTATCGGCTTGCTGAAAATTATTGGTAACGGCTACCGAATAAAATTCGCCTACCGAGTTATCGCCTGCCAGAATACACGACGGGTATTTCCATGTGATGGCCGAACCGGTTTCCACCTGCGTCCACGAAATTTTGGAATTGTTGCCCTTGCAAATACCTCGTTTCGTCACGAAGTTATACACACCGCCCTTGCCCTGTTTATCGCCCGGATACCAATTCTGTACGGTGGAGTACTTCACTTCGGCATTTTCAAGGGCAACAATCTCTACGATGGCTGCGTGCAGTTGGTTTTCATCGCGCATGGGCGCCGTACAGCCTTCCAGATAGCTTACGTAGGCATCGTCGTCGGCCACGATGAGCGTGCGCTCAAACTGCCCCGTATTGGCCGCATTGATGCGGAAATAGGTGGATAACTCCATCGGACAGCGCACGCCTTTCGGGATGTACACGAACGAGCCGTCGCTAAACACCGCCGAATTGAGCGTAGCATAAAAATTATCTTTGTACGGCACCACGCTTCCCAGGTATTTTTTTACCAAGTCGGGGTGATGTTGCACGGCTTCGCTGAATGAGCTGAAAATGATGCCTTTTTCGGCCAATGTTTCTTTGTAGGTCGTTTTCACCGAAACGCTATCCATAACCGCATCTACGGCCACGCCGGCGAGCATTTTTTGCTCATGCAGCGGAATACCGAGACGGTCGAATGTTTTGAGTAATTCCGGATCAACTTCGTCCATACTTTGCGGGCCTTCCTTCTTTTTACGCGGATCGGCATAGTAAATAATATCCTGATAATCAATTTCAGGAATTTTCAGATGTGCCCATTCGGGCATTTCCATTGTCAACCAATGGCGTTAGGCTTTTAACCGAAATTCCAATAACCACTCCGGTTCATGTTTTTTGGCCGATATCAACCGAATAACATCTTCGTTAAGCCCTTTCGGGATGGTTTCGGTCTCCACATCTGTGGTGAACCCGAATTTATAATCGCTGGCGGTAAGTTCGCTTAATATTTGGTCTTGATCTAATTCTTGCATTGAAGTTCTTTTAGGTGATTTTTTTCCATATTGTATGAAGCCGTAGCTGTAACCAACCGGCCTCATCATCCAAAACAACCGTGAAGGCGGTTTTGTTTATGCGCGATAAAAAATACCCTCTTTTGCCGGAGGGTAATACGGGGAATTACTGACTTTTCTTCGGAAAAAACCGTTCGACAAGATTTCCCGGTTTAAGGATGGAGTCGAGATCGGCGTAAGGAACGGTCACATCAATTACACCCATGGAATATGGTGCAATTTCGTATTGATTGAACGCGTAATGCAATCCTTTTTCGTTCATCCAGAAATTGTTGTTGGGCGCAATATCTTCGATATTGAAAAACCCTTGCTGTATCAATGAATCGGGCGAATTAACGTTATACTGTTTCATCAGCGATCTTACGATAATGTTTGTGAGCGGTTTTTTATAATTGGGTTTGAAAATATCTTCCTCCGAAACGGTTACAATATCCTTTAAATCAATATTGTAGTATGTAATCCGATACGAGCCGTGGGCGCCGCCCGTATAGTCGCTGTATTCAACCGCATAGCTCAGCAGGGAATCGTTGTGAAACAATATCTTGTTGGTATTACTCAACTGATACCAATACCAAACCGGCATTTCGCCGGCAGGAAGGCGCTGTTTATCGGAATAATAATCGTTGGAAAGCAAGGTATATTCCTTTTTATAATTGGCCAGATACGTGTCGGTGGCTGCCTGAGGTGCAAGCGAATCGTATTTTTGATCGTTAAAGAATGTGCCGATAAAAATTTGCTGCAAACGCTTTAAATCTTCTTTCGTTCCGAATTTTGCGGGATACGTGAACTTAATGTCAACCTGCGAATAGGGGAGTGTTGTATCGTTTTCCGGGAGCAACGGAATTTTTTCTGCAACGGTTATGCTGTCGAAAGCGATGGCCGTACCGCTACTTTTATTGGTATTTTTGCAGGAAAAGAACATGGACATTGCGAATGCGATAAGCACGATGCCGGTTATACGATTTTTATTCATTATGATTTTTGTTTATTGAATGATTTGTTTGATGGCCCCCAATTCGGGATAGAAGATCACTTTGATGGGTTGTTTCAGGTTATCGAACATTTTTTTTGTGAGCACATCCTGCGAGCCGTATTGAACAACGTCGGTTTCTACATTACTAATCAGCTGATTATTATATTCTATCTTTAAGTTTGCTTTGCCCGGAATGTTATAAACCAATCCTTCGCGTAATTTGCCTTCCAACCGCTGCAAATCTTTTTCCGATAATTGCAATTCCGGTTTCGGCGTTTTATTGGTCAGGGAAAGGTAAACCGGCGCACCGGCGAGGTCATCGGCATCCACCAGACCGAGTTTTTCCGAAAAACGAACGATGACTTTGCGCTCAATGTTGTTTTCGTCCGGAATAACCGTAAGGACGGTTGTAAAGGTTTCCGTTGTTGAATTTCCCGAAAACATTTCCGTAAGCGCTTTTTCCTGCTCGTTTATGCTGTTCATCACCACCTTATAGGCTTCGCCGTCGGGCGGCATATTTTCGGCTTCGCCGGTGAGGATATCGTTACGGCTTCGGCGTAAATCGAGTATTTGCCGTGAAACCAGTTCCGCCTGCTTAGCCGATGAGCCGGCCATCAGTGTTTCTTCCGAGAAAAATCGCCTCGGGTTTACAGACGGCTCTGCCGTTTTCTCCGTTTCAACCGCAACAGCCGGTTCCAACTCGGGAGCGGCGTTTACCGAACAGATAAGCCCGTCTTTGGTGAGATACACGTACGGTTCGAGCGTGTTGGAGCGAAATTCCACCATAAACGAGTTGCTTTTATCGGGAATTCCCTTGTTCGCAACGCGCACATCTTCCAGTTCATACACCGTTTTATCTTCGGTAAACGGTGATTGAACGCCCAGATAACGTTGGGCATACTGGTAAAAATCGCCTCTTTGGTATGTTGTTTTCTTTATCTTGAAAGTTAAAACCAGCGATGTTTTCGGGAGTGAATATACCACGCCGTAATCGTTGGCTTTGATGGCGTTCATTCTTACAGTTTCTTGCGCCTGTGCGCAGACGATTGACAGAGAAGCAATTGTAATGGAAAATAAAAGATGTTTAAATTTTATCATATCAATTGTTTTTTGGTGATATTCGGTTGTAATTTTGTGGTTACTTTAGCGTTCACCTCACGTAATGACTATTGAATAACTATTGAATAACCATCGAATCACTATCGAATTACCATCGAATATCAATGTTTAATGCGCCGATTGGAATTCCTCCAGAAAACGTTTGTCGTTTTCGGAGAACATGCGCAGGTCCTTCACCTGATACTTCAGGTTGGTAATACGTTCAATACCCATTCCCAGAGCGTATCCTGAATAAATTTTACTGTCAATCCCGCAGTTTTCGAGCACGTTCGGATCAACCATTCCGCACCCGAGGATTTCCACCCAGCCGGTGTATTTGCAGAACGGACAACCTTCGCCACCGCAAATATTGCACGAAATATCCATTTCGGCACTCGGTTCGGTGAAAGGAAAGTACGATGGACGCAGCCGGATTTTTGTGTTTTCGCCGAACATTTCCTTGGCGAAAAACAATAGTGCCTGCTTGAGGTCGGCAAACGAAACATCTTTATCCACATACAGCGCTTCCACCTGATGGAAGAAACAGTGCGCGCGGTAGGAAATGGCTTCGTTGCGGTACACACGTCCCGGGCAAATGATGCGAATGGGCGGCTGCGTTCTTTCCATCACACGTGTCTGAACAGACGACGTGTGGGTGCGCAGCACGACTTCGGGGTTGCTCTGGATGAAAAACGTGTCCTGCATATCGCGTGCCGGATGGTCTTCGGCGAAGTTGAGCGATGAAAACACATGCCAGTCGTCCTCAATCTCCGGGCCTTCGGCAATGGAAAAGCCAAGGCGTTTAAAAATATCGCAAATCTCTTCTTTCACAATGGAAAGCGGATGGCGTGTTCCCAGCGGAATGGGGTAGGCCGTTCTCGAAAGGTCGGTTTCGGCGTGGCCTGTATTCGTATTCTCAAACTGTTCTTTGAGCGAAAGTATTTTGTCTTGTGTTTGCTGCTTCAACTCGTTGAGCATCATACCCACTTCGCGTTTCTGATCGGAGGGCACGTTGCGAAAATCGTCCATCAACGCAGCGATCAATCCTTTTTTACTTAAATATTTAATGCGCAATGCTTCTAATTCTTCGGTATTGGAAGCCAATAAATGGGCTGTTTCGTCAAGAAGCGCTTTGATTTTTTCTATCATCGTCAGAAAAATATACTCGTTAAACCTTTATTTTTCCACAAAATTACATCTTTCTTTGCGATTAGGGCGCATTTTCGGTCAAAGATTTGTAGCGTCGCGTTGCTTATCGGTGTTAAATTTGTACTTTTGTTATTGATAAATATCGGTTGTGAAATGCTTAAAACCGTAGAAAAATATATTGCCGACAGGCAACTTCTTAACCCCGCAGCACGTGTGATCGTGGGACTGAGCGGCGGCATGGATTCCATTGCCTTGCTTGATATGCTCACCTTGCTTGGCTATCAGTGCATAGCCGCGCATTGCAATTTTCATTTGCGCGGCGATGAATCCGATAGGGACGCCGATTTCGTGAAACATTGGTGTAAAAGTGTGGATACGGAATTTACGTCTATTGATTTTGACACGAAACAGTTTGCTGCCGATAGAAAAATATCCATCGAGATGGCGGCGCGCGAACTTCGTTACGACTGGTTCGAGATCATCCGCAGGCAATACGAAGCCGAAGCGATCGCGGTGGCGCATCATCGCAACGATTCTGTGGAGACGGTTCTGCTGAACCTGATTCGCGGCACGGGAATTAAAGGCCTCTCCGGCATTTCGCCGAAAAACGGCCGGG
>JAQVEB010000124.1 GCA_028698105.1 Petrimonas sp.
GTGAAGGATTTACAGAAATGGCCGTTGATTTAGAAGAACAAATGAAAAAGCGAGCTGATCATTGGCAGTCCTTGAATTATCCTTTTGGCAGTGAAATGCCTTGGGATTCCACGGGACAGGAAGAAGTTTATCTATGGACAAAATACTTTGGTTATACTGGTAAAGCAGATGTAACGCTCAATGCAATACTCGCTTACATGCCCACAATTCCTCATTGGGCTTATAATGGTAGTGCGCGCCGGTATTGGGATTTTGTGTTCGGTGGTAAGTTGGCACGAATTGAACGTCAATTGCATCATTACGGGTCCGGTTTAAATTCTATCCCGGTACTTGAGGCTTACAAGGATAACCTATCCGATTTCTATCTTTTGCGCGTAGGCCACGCCGGAGCAATGGGTGCTTTGGCTAACATCACCAAGGACGGCTTCGGGCCCGCAGCCTTTCATTCATATCCGTCAACTTTAGCGAACGATGGATACGCAAGTGATTATGGATGCGGATTTTATGGCTATGCGGTTAACTCCGAAACTTACATTGTTAACCATCCTGAATTTGGTTGGCTATCGTTTAATGGCAATCTGACCTTGAAGAATGACTGGATTGAAACAGAAATCACCACAGCGGGCAAAAACAGAGTGTTTATCGCACCGGAATCGTTAGAGTTAATTACCGTATCGGGAAAAATGGAACGGGTTAATTATAATCCAAAAACAGGTGAAGTTGTTGTGGAACTGAATGGAGATGCTGTGATGGATATACATCTTCCCACAGAGACAAATATTCAATCTCTTTCAAAGATACCCAGAGATTCAAGAGGTTACCTTATTGTAAAATCAAACAAAAGCGAAAAAAATATGCTGAGTTTTAGAGTCCATCAGTAACGAATTAAAACAAAGGATGTAAAAAATGAAGGTTGTGAAAAATAGAAACCGTATGATTGCAATTGCATTATTTACAATATGCTTATTCTCAATCAGCACGTTCGGACAAGATCTTGTTCCTATGCAACAAGATGTTTTGTTAAAAGTTAAACTGCAAGCACCCGTTGAAGCATATCCCTTTCCATTAAGGGATGTTACTCTTTTGGAGAGTAAATTTAAGCACACAATGGAAAGAGATGAGAAATTCTTGTTTAATCTTGAACCCGACAGATTACTTTCCGGTTTTCGATCGAATGCTGGGCTTGAACCCAAAGCCGAAAAGTATGGAGGTTGGGAAAGCGGCGGCTTGGCGGGGCACTCGCTGGGGCATTACCTTTCAGCCCTATCCCTTTTGTATGGATCTACCCGCGACGTGGAAGTACTGAATCGGATCAATTATACCGTTTCGGAATTAAAGGAAATACAGAATGCACGTAAAACGGGATATTTAGGAGCAATCCCGAATGAAGATAAACTGTGGGATGAAGTAAAGAAAGGAATAATTGAAACCGGAAACTTTAGTTTAAACGGATACTGGTCGCCATGGTACACAGTGCACAAAATCATGGCAGGGCTTTTGGATGCATACAACCAAACCGGAAATAAAGATGCGCTTGCCATTCAGGTGAGATTTTCCGATTGGGCTGTTGAACTGCTTGACCATTTGAATGAAAATCAAATGCAAAACATGTTGCGATGCGAATACGGAGGAATGACGGAAGTATTGGTTAATACCTACGCTTTAACCGGAAGTAAAAAATATCTTGATCTCTCTTACCGGTTTTACGACAGCCCCGTTCTTGATCCACTAGCCAATCATCAGGATAAGTTGAACGGATTCCATGCCAATACAATTATCCCAAAAGCGATAGGCAGCATTCGCCGCTACGAAATAACGAAAGATAAAAACGACTTAGAGATTGGGAAATTCTTTTGGGAGACGGTTGCCAAAAACCATACTTACGCAATTGGAGGAAACAGCTATTACGAATATTTTCAGGAACCGGGTAAACTGAACGACAAATTGGCCGATAATACAACAGAAACATGCAACACTTACAATATGCTGAAACTAACTCAGCACCTTTTTGGCCTTAAGCCTTCTGCCAAGTGGATGGATTTTTACGAAAAAGCCTTGTATAATCATATTTTAGCTTCGCAAAACCCTGAAACAGGGATGACTACCTACTATGTATCTCTGCGTATGGGGGGTAAGAAACAATTCGGCGATTATCAGCACTCATTTACTTGTTGTATGGGAACAGGAATGGAAAATCATGTAAAGTACAACGAAAACATCTATTACAAAGGCGGGGATGGAAGTTTGTACGTAAATCTGTTTATCCCATCAGCATTGAATTGGGAAGAAAAGGGAATACAAATAATCCAAAATGCCAATATTCCTGAGAACAATAACATTGTATTGACCATTACCGGTAAAAAGCCGGGAAAATTTACGATACGCATTCGTAAGCCTTATTGGGTTAAACAATCGGAAATAAGGATAAATGGAAAAAAAATAAACGCATTTATAGGCGAAGATGGATATTGGGCTGTTGAGAGAAACTGGAGGAACGGGGATAAAATTAGTGTTTATCTGCCGAGTGATTTGCATTACGAAGCAATGCCGGACAATCCCGACAGAAGGGCAATATTTTATGGCCCTATAATTTTGGCTGGTAATTTCGGAACGGTTCCCTTGGATCCGGCACAAAATATTCCCGTTTTTGTAACACCTGAAAAAGATGCCAATCAATGGTTAAGGCAAGAAAACGGTTTAGTCTTCACGTCTATTGGAAACACATATCCAGAAAACGTGGAGCTTCGTCCCTTTAACGAGATGGTTACAGAACACTATACTGTTTATTGGGATTTTCTCACACCTAACCAATGGACCGTTCAACAAAAAGTGTATGAGCAAGAGCGACTTAAGCAGCAAGATATTGAAGCGCGAACTATATCGTTGTTTCGTCCGGGGGAAATGCAACCCGAACGCGATCACAACCTGAAAGGTGAAAAGATGCATACAGGTGAGAGCAACACCAGAAAATGGCGGGCCGCTGAACCTGGCGGTTTTTTGTCATTCGATATGGATGTTGATCCGGAGAAAAGAAATATATTAACCATGACTTATTGGGGACAAGACAATCGAAATTCAACATTTAATATATTAGTGAATGATACAGTGATAGCAACAGAAGATATCAATAAATATAAAGAAAACCGATTTTATGAAATTGATTACAAGATTCCCGTAGAATTGACAAAGGGAAAGAGAAAGATTACAATTATATTAAAAGAAGCAAAGAATAATAATAACATTGGCCCATTTTATTTAGCCCGAATAGCAAGAGAAAAATAATGATATCGTCCGTTTTGTTACATAAAAATCGGAGTAATTAATTTGATAATTAGTCGTTTTTGTTAAAAACGTATGATAGTTCGATTCTCTACTATATTTAATCTTTTGTCCACCTTTTTAAACCCGGAATATTTGAATATTTGCACAAATTAAGAGCCTTGAGGATTTTTTTAATTAACCAATTAGAAAATGTTACAAGAAAATTTTTAATAACTTTTAAATCCTTGATTGTAGTATGCGAAAAAGATTAGTTATTTTCTTATTTATGCTGTCTATCGGTATGATATTCAGTGGTATGGTAATGGCACAAAATACCGTTACCGGCAATGTTGTTGACTCCAAAAATGCTCCATTGATTGGAGTTAACGTTGTGGAAAAAGGAACAACAAACGGAACTGTGACTGATATTAACGGAAATTACACCCTCAATGTTAAAAGCGGAGCAACACTGGTTTTTAGTTATATTGGTTTTGTTACGCAGGAAATACAGGTAGCGGGCAACAGGCTAAATGTTGTGTTAAGAGAAGACAACGCATTATTGGATGAGATTGTTGTTATTGGTTATGGTACAATGAGAAAGGGAGATGTCACGAGTTCGGTTGCTACCGTGAAATCTGAGAATTTTAATGTAGGAAGTGTTCAGGATGCGGGTCAATTGATACAGGGTAAAGTTGCAGGTTTATCGTTAAATACCACAAGTGGTGACCCCACAGCCAGAACATCCATTCGGTTAAGAGGTAACACCACGCTTTTCGGAACAAGTTCTAACCCGCTTATATTGATCGATGGAATTCCCGGTGATTTGAGTACTGTTGCTCCCGAGGATATCGAGTCAATAGATGTTCTGAAAGATGGATCGGCAGCCGCAATTTATGGTACGAGAGGGACAAATGGAGTTATCATTATCACGACCAAAAGAGCTGGAAAAGGGGACGGCAGTCAGGTAGAGTATGCGGGATACATCAGCACCCAGACCATTGCAAACAAGCTTAATATGTTAACAGCTGCGGATTATCGTCAGCAGATAACCGATGGCGTTAGAGCTCAATCTGACGATTTAGGTGGAAATACTGATTGGTTAGAACAAATAACACAAACACCCATAAATCACGTGCATAATTTAACCTTTAGAGGTGGAAATCCGAAAAATAATTATTTAGCAACCATAAATTATCGCGATATTCAAGGTATTTTTCTTAAATCCTACACAAAACGGTTCACAGCAAGAGCCGATATCAATCACTCCATGTTTGATGATATATTGAGTTTTAATATTGGTGTTTTATCACGTATGGAAAAGCTGAATGGTTTTAATGGTTACACGTATCGTCAAGCAGTTATCTATAATCCAACTTCGCCCGTTAAGGACGAAAATGGGGTATGGATGGAACAACCTGGAGCTTTTAATTATGACAATCCACTGGCAAGGCTCGAAGAATCGGATGGCCAGAGTAGTACTAATCTGAATCGCGTAAATGGTACAATAACGTTGAAACCGTTATCCGGACTTACTCTGAAGAGTATGTTGTCGTACTCTAAGTGGAACCTGACGGGTGGCTACTACGAAACCCGAAATCATATCTCTACAGTTAGAGCAGGATTAAACGGATACGCATCAGATAACACTGCCGAAAATGCAGAAAAATTGATGGAGCTTACGGCAGAATATAAAAAGAGTATAGCCGATCACAATTTCACAATTTTAGGAGGTTATGGATGGCAGGATTTTATCGGTCGCAGCTTCTTCGTAAATAATAATGATTTTCAAACAGATCAATTTGGGTATAATAACATAGGGCTAGGTATTGGTATTAAAGAAGGAAGTACTGCGTGGGGAATAGGAAGTGGTAAAACTGAAACAAATTTAATTAGTTTTTTCAGCAGATTTAATTACGACTACAAAAGCCGCTATTTGTTCATGGCAAGTATAAGGCATGAAGCCGCAAGTCAACTATATGGAACGAACAACCCATGGGGTACATTTCCTGCCGTTTCACTGGGATGGAGAATAACGGAGGAACCATTTATGGATAATGTGCACTTTGTTGATGATTTGAAATTTCGTGTCGGGTATGGAGTGACAGGAACCCAACCAAATCAAATCTTTTTGGGTGTTGCAACACTTGCTTATGGAAGTCCTTTTTACAACAATGGTAGATGGATACAGACCTTAACACCGGGGCGCAATCCAAATCCTTACCTAAGATGGGAAGAGAAGAAGGAAACCAATGTGGGTTTAGATTTCGCTTTGTTGGAAAACCGACTCTCAGGAAGTATGGATCTGTATAAGAGAAAAATAGATGGTTTACTTTATGATTATGCAGTTCCTACACCTCCAAATTTGGTTAGCACAACACGCGCAAACGCCGGAGTAATGGAGAATAAGGGGCTCGAAATTCTTGTAAATGCAATTCCGATAAAAGCAAAAGATTTCGACTGGAATACTACTCTCACATTTTCCACAAATCAGAATAAGTTAATTACTTTATCTAATGAACTTTATCAAGTTACGAGTGATTACTTCACCACGGGATACACCGGTGAACCAATCCAAACATTTACGCATAGAGTAGATATAGGAGGTGAAATTGGAAATTTCTATGGTTTTAAAGTTATAGATGTGGATAATACTGGCAAATGGATTTACGAAGATGCTGATGGCAACGCTGTAAACTATAATGATTTTGATCATTCATTTGAGAATAAAAAACTTTTAGGTAATGGCATTCCTAAGTTTCTCGCGAGCTGGAATAATACATTTAGATACAAGGATTTAGACTTCTCGGTAACCATGCGTGGAGCATTTAAATTTCAGATTTTAAATTTCGAAAGAATGTATTTGGAGAACACAAAAACTGTTCAATACAATCGGTTAAAGTCAGCATATGACAATGTGTTTGGAAAAGCAGTGTTAAGCACCGATATGGATTTGGAATATAATTCATACTACGTTGAAAACGGTGACTACTGGAAAATTGATAATGTTACCTTAGGGTACACGATGAGAAATCCGGCGAAATATATTCGACAGATACGTTTTTATCTCTCGACTCTAAATACTTTCGTGTTAACGGGATATAAAGGAATAGACCCCGAAGTATATTCGGGTGGACTCTCTCCGGGTAATGATGAAAGAGACAAATTCCCAACGACGAGAACATACACGTTAGGTGTTAATTTTACTTTCTAAAATTCTTAAAATCAAACAAGATGAATACGAATAAATATATTAATTGGTTGTATATATTCATTATAGTATCTGTAAGCTCTTTTATAGGCTGCACGAAACTATACGATAATAGCTATAGTGAATTTTTAACTGATAAATTTAACCCTACGGAAGAAGATATTCCGGCAATAATAGGGAATGCTTATGGTTCTTGGGTTCCGATTTTAAATCATTGGAATGGCCTATGGAGAGCTCAGGAATTAGGCGCTGACGAAATTGTAATTCCAGCCCGTCCAAACGGATGGGTTGATGGTGGCATTTTCAGAAGAGTACACGAACATAAATGGACTATTGACGAAGATATTGTTTATGCTACTTGGGATAGAACGTATTACGGCATCGCTACTTGTAATCGAATAATTTATCAAATCGAAACAGGATTCGTTCCAATATCCAATGAAAATCTTTATGCATCGAGTATTGCCGAATTACGAGCGTTGCGTGCTGCTTATTATTACATATTATGTGATTTATATGGAAATGTTCCGATTGTTACCGACTTTGATGTCGAGGAAGGTTATTTACCCCAGCAAAATTCAAGAAAAGAAGTATATGATTTTATTGTCAAGGAGTTAATAGAAAGTATTCCTTATCTTTCAGGTGAGCATAACCAAGCTACTTACGGGCGTTTTAACGAGTGGTCAGCGCGTACATTATTGGCAAAAGTATATCTGAATGCCGAAGTTTATTCGGGTACCGCGCAATGGGAGAAATGCAAAGAACAATGTGATTTAATTATTAACTCTGGTGCAGGCTACAGTTTGGAAGCCAATCAAAAAAATGTTTTCGTGACGGAAAATCAAAACTCTCCCGAAATCATTTTCGGAATAGCGATTGATGACCAATATACGAAAGGATGGAATGATTTTGACATCCACATGCAAACTTGTCAACCGTCCATGCAAGCTAAGTACAATCTTAAGCAAACTCCATGGGGAGGAATGTGCGCGATACCTCAATTTATAGACACATTTGATCCTGATGATAGCCGATTAAAGGATAATTTTATGTTTGGTCAGCAATATGCTTCAACGGGAGAACCACTAAAAGTTACTATGGGTAACTTAATAGGTAATCCGTTGATTCTGGTAAACGAAGTTCCGGATATAAGTTATTCGGAAGAAATTCATGGCTATCGTTTTGAGAAATTTGAAATAGCTCTCGGCTCTTCTAACGTATTGAATAATGACTATCCATTATTTAGGTATGCAGACGTATTAATGATGAAGGCTGAATGCATGCTGCGAACGGGTGATGCAAATGGTGCTGCCACCATTGTCACACAAATTCGCGAAAGAGCTTTCAAAAGTAATCCAGGCAAAGCTATTGTTACAGGTGTGGACTTATTGAAAGGAAGTAAGTATGATTACGGATTACGAACCACCAGCGCCCAAACTCATGAAGGTGGATCAGACATAAAGTACGGAAGGTTCTTGGATGAACTTGCGTGGGAGTTTAATCAGGAAGGTCGTAGAAGACAAGATATGATACGTTTTGGAGTTTACACAAAAAAATCATTCTTTGCCCACTCTCCAAACGGGGATTATCGCTCGTTGTATCCGATTCCGCGCGGACGTATTGAAACAAACTTTAATTTGAAACAAAATACGGGATATTAACTTGTAATATTAGACAATATTTTGCTGCGTAGGAAGATTTTAATCTCGTTCTAATAATTATTGTACTGTTTCCTAAATATGTCGAACAACATATTATTATAATTCCATAAAAGATAAATAAGTATTATTTTTACACCAATTATCATAATAAAACAATTTCCCGGTTAAAAATTGAGACAAACAGTACATTTTAAGAGATGAATCGTCATTTAGCAATACACACAGATTGTAGAAAATACATATATTAATTCATAACAAGTATAACGCTTAAATTTTTTAAATTGTGGGAATATTAGACTGGATCGTCATCGGATTGTTTGCAGCAGTTCTGATTGGCATAATTATTTGGGTAGTCAGGCAAAAAGAAGAAGATTCTGCCGATTACTTTTTGAGCGGACGCGACGCTACATGGATCGCGATTGGAGCGTCAATTTTTGCCTCGAATATCGGGTCGGAACACTTGATTGGTCTTGCGGGAGCCGGAGCTTCGAGCGGGATGGCTATGGCGCACTGGGAAATCCAGGGATGGATGATATTAATTCTTGGATGGGTGTTTGTACCTTTCTACAGTAGAAGTATGGTTTATACTATGCCGGAATTTCTGGAAAGACGCTACAATCCGCAATCGCGGACAATTTTGTCCACCATTTCCATCATCAGTTACGTGCTCACGAAGGTG
>JAQVEB010000125.1 GCA_028698105.1 Petrimonas sp.
ATTGAGCGACCCGAAAAGGCCTATCGGTTCGTTTATTTTCCTCGGAACGACCGGTGTTGGGAAAACAGAGCTGGCCAAAGCGTTGGCCGAATATTTGTTCGACGATGAAAACATGATGACCCGAATTGATATGAGCGAGTATCAGGAGAAATTCAGCGCTACGCGCTTGATCGGCGCGCCTCCCGGATACGTGGGTTACGACGAAGGCGGGCAACTCTCGGAAGCCGTGCGCCGCAAACCCTATTCGGTAGTGCTTTTCGACGAAATCGAGAAAGCGCATCCCGATGTGTTCAACATTCTTTTGCAGGTGCTGGACGACGGACGATTGACCGACAATAAGGGTAGGGTAGTGAACTTCAAAAATACGATCATCATCATGACTTCCAACATGGGATCAAATCTTATTCGGGAGAATTTCGAGAAAATAACGCCCAAAAACAGGGAGGAAATTATCGAAAATACGAAAGACCAGGTAATGACTTTGCTCAAACAAACCATTCGTCCCGAATTTTTGAATCGTATAGACGATATCATCATGTTTGCTCCGCTGGATGAAGTGGAGATTGCGCAAATTGTTCGCCTGCAACTGAAAGGAATTGCCAAAATGCTGGAGGATAACGGAATCGAACTGCGTTATACTGATGAAGCAGTAGAAAGTATCGCCAAAGCCGGTTACGATCCCGAATTCGGTGCACGCCCCGTGAAGCGTGTGCTGCAACGCAAGGTGCTGAATCAGCTATCGAAAGATATTCTGTCGGGCAAAGTGGACAAGTCCAAACCGATTATCATTGATGCTGTTGACGAAAATGTTTATTTCAAGAATTAGTGTCATGCCAAGTTACCATTAACATTTAGTGAATCTTCGTGTTCTTTGTGTTTTTGTGGCGGGAATAACTACCGCTAAGACACAAAGCCACAAAGAAACACAAAATAATGATTTATGATTATCCGCATAATGTCCTACATCAATTGCCACGCCCCTTTAGGGCGTGGTTTTTGAGATACAGAGCAAATAGGCTTTAGCCGAAATTTATACTATTATTGGGCTAAAGCCCGTAATTCTTAGACATCATTATCCCACGACTTAAAAGTCGTGGCAATAGATAAAGCCGTTAGGACACTTTGCGGATAATCATTAATGATTTAACTTAACATCTATCTGGATTTTTGATGTAAATTATTGTTTATCAATGGTGTATAATAAAAGCGCTCACGGTGGTTCATCACTTCGTGAGCGCTTTTTTATATCTGATCTCCCCCGAAAATCGGGTTTAATTTTATCTTCTTCCTCCGCTGCTTCTCCGGCTGCTGCTTCCGCTTCCGCTACGTGTACCGGAGCTGCGCGTGGGACTGCTGTTGCTCCTGATACTTTCGTTGTTTCTGGTGCGGGTATTGGTGTTGTTTCGGAATTCGTTGTTGCCGCCGCGGTTGTTATCGTTGCTTCGCATTTCGGTTCCCCGGCCGCGGTTATCGTTTTCCTGACGGAAACGAATAACTTCCTGTTGCATGAAGGTTCTTTCGGCCTGTTGAGCTTTGTATAATTTTTCGGGTGGTAACGTTTTATCGAATTTATCGGAATATTCTTTATCGAGTTCTGCTTCTTTGAGTTTAACATCAACGTTGTTTTCCAGAATTTGCTTGTATTGCTCGTCCGATAGCTGATTGTTTTTTCGCATTTGCTCTACTTGTTCCCGATATTGCCTGTTTAATTCAAATTTTTTCTTCGTTAACTCGCTGTTTAGCGGGAAGTATCTTTTGGCCTCCTCCTGTGTTAAGCCGGCTTTTTCCCTCACGAATTCTTGTTTTCTCTTTTCGAAATCAGCCATATTCATTCTTCTGTTATCTTGCGCCTGTGTTGCAAAAGAAAACAGATTAAGCATGAAAATGCTGATTAATAGGAGTATATTCTTTTTCATAACTATAAAATGATATTATTAGTTTTTGAAATTTTTTACATGTTTTGGTTCAACTTCATTTCCTGATACATATAGTCGTAGTATCCGTCTTCTGCCAGTTGTTCTTCGAGATATTTATAAAATTCTTCTTCCGTCATTTGAACGGTGGACCAGTATTTATCAACCGGAACCTGATTAATAAGTGTATGTTGAGAAGAAGCATTTACCTTCGAATCATCTGCACGGTTTTTTGTCAGCAACTGAATTGTAAAGAAAAGTCCTACAAACATGGCAGCCATATAAACCCATGGTTTCACCCGATCCCACATCGGGACGGTTTTGGTAACCGGCGCTTCCTTTTCCGGCAACCGATCCATTATTTCTTTGTTGAACTGTGCGAAATAGTTTTCGGGAACCTTAAAGGGATTTGCTTTGTTTATACTTTCCAAATTGTTAATATTTGTTTTCATACCTTTTGTTTTTGCCCTGTTCTGTTAAATAGACTATATCCTTAGTAAAAGGTTTAATTAGATTGAGACAAAAAATTCTCTATTTTTTTCACCGCGTGGTGGTATGATGCTTTTAGCGCTCCAACCGACGTTCCGAGGATATCGGACATTTCTTCGTATTTCATTTCCTCGAAGTATTTCATTTGAAATACCAACCGTTGTTTTTCGGGTAAAGTAAGGATGGCTTTTTGAAGCAGTTTTTGGGCTTCATCGCCATCAAAATATTCATCACCTTCAAGCTGGTTAAGGAGAAACGAATCGTCATCGTCCATCGAAATATTGTTTTGTGCGCGCATTTTATTGATAAAGGTGATGCTTTCGTTAATGGCTATCCGGTATAGCCAGGTGGACAACTTCGCGTCGCCGCGAAAATTGTTGATGTTTGTCCATGCTTTGATGAACACATCTTGAAGAATGTCGTTCGCATCGTCGTGCGAAAGCACCATTTTTCTTATTTGCCAATAAAGTCGTTCGCTGTATTCCGCAACAAGTTTTGCGAATCCGTCTTGCTGCGTTTTGGGGTTACGTACTAATTTCAGTAATTCTTCGTCCGAATACATTTTCTTTTCCCTACATTGGAGTTTCCTCGCAAAGATAGTGGTTTTTTTTTATTTCGTTTATTTTTTGGCGGGTTTGTTGTCGCCGTGTTCAAACCAATTCAGGAATTTCCGTGCTTCTTCCTTGTTATTGTTCCACCATTCCAGCGATTCGGGAAAATAAGATACGCTAATGTACCGGCAATAGGTGTCGTAGTAATCAGATTGAAGTATTTCGGTAAAAAACGGAACATAGAAATTCCAGAAGGTGGTTTCTTCTTTATTTCCGTTGTTTTCTTTCGCCAGAAGGGTGAGAATTGCTTTATTCACCTCGGTGAAAGTAATGTATTGATTATCGGCATCTTTCGTGGTTTTTATCGAGTCCAGCGTGGTTTTTACGGCGTGATACACCAGGTTGCGGTTCAGCCCTTCTTCGATGCTTAACGGAGGTATATCGTTGGGAGAGATAGTCGGTTTCGGATTGTTTCTGTATAGCTGTTGCTGGATGAACGAACGCTCAACCGGAGTTTCCGTCTTTGGCTTCACCAGCATGGTTTGCAGCATTTCCTCAAATGCATTTTTTGATCTCCGGCTATCGGGTTCGAGCAGTAGGAACATTTGGGCCGAAAGGATGCTCTGCACCCACAGACCTGTATCTTTTAAGGCGTAAGAGTTCAAAAGGAAAGCTCCGCTGTAAGTTTTACTTAAATCTATAGCTCGTTTCACGTGGACAAGCGTATTTTGAAGATCGTTTTTCTTGTAATAGTTGAGCGCCATATTAAAATGAAGCAGGTATTGGTCGCCGTTTTTCCGGATTCCGTCCTGAAGTACTTTTATAGCTTCATCAATATTCCCCATTTCTGCAATAGCCTCACTCTTAACGCAATATGCACCAACAGAAAGGGCTTTATCGTTTGAGTTGATAACTTGCGTGCTAAACTTTGATGCGTTCCGGTAATCTTTCATCTCCAGATAAGTAAGCGACATTTCGTAAGTGGCCGACGTAGATTTCGGATTTATTTTGAGCGCCTCCCGATATTTTTCGATCGCCTGCTTATATTCTCCTTTATCGTGCAAAGCAACGCCTTCTTTTATAAGGCTCTGTTCGCTTTGTTGAGCAAAAACCGGAATAATAGAAACAACGAGGTATAGTAATAGAATATATATTTTCTTCATTCTTTTGTTTTTTTGGCGGATAAAAATAGGAATAAAAAATCAAACAGTCTTTTTTCTTTAGTAAAAGAATGCAAGTCCTAACAATTGTAAACAATTTCTTCGTGTCTATAAATATTTTTTTACATATTCAATGGGCAATTATTTGTAATTTTGCCGTCTTTAATATTGCAAGGTAATGAAGTACTTACAAGTTTCTTTTACGTGCGAACCCAATACCGAAATTGTTACCGACGTTTTGGCCTCGGAGCTTTCCGGGATTGGCTTCGACAGTTTTGTCCCTTCGGAAAGCGGCGTGGATGCATACATTCCCGAGTCGCTTTTTTCGGTCGAAAAACTGGATTGGTTGATTCAACATTTTTATTTAGACGCGCGCATCGGCTATATGTTTAAAAAACTGGAAGATAAAAACTGGAACGAAGAATGGGAAAAAAACTATTTCAACCCAATCGTGATTGATGATAAATGTATAATACACAGTTCGTTTCATAAACCGGAAGGTGAATATGGCTACCGCATTCTGATTGATCCGAAAATGGCCTTCGGTACAGGCCATCACCAGACAACAGGCCTGATTTTGAGGGAAATCCTCACGATGGATTTGCAACAAAAATCGGTGCTCGATATGGGTTGCGGTACGGCTGTTCTTGCTATTTTGGCCTCTATGCGCGGAGCGCAACGCGTTGTTGCCGTGGATATTGACGAGTGGGCATACCACAACGCGTTGGAAAACATTCAATTGAACAGGGTGGACAACATCATCGTAAAACTCGGCGGAGCCGGGTTGTTGGGCAACGAAACGTTTGACGTGATATTTGCCAACATCAACCGCAATATTTTATCGGAAGATATTCCTTCTTATGCCAATGTGCTTAACAATAAGGGAATCCTCATCATGAGCGGGTTTTACAAAGAAGATATGGATATTATCCGGAGAAGGTGCGAAGAAAACGGGCTTTCGTTCTCGCATTTCGGCGAATCGGACAATTGGGCGGCAGTAACGTGCGTGAAATAAAAAAGATTGTTTCAGGACGATACAAAACTTTTCTTTTTGCAATCGTTTGCATATCAAATGCTATAAAAGAACATACCACTTTGCACCTAACCCGTTAAAAATAGTGTAGTTTTGTTGAGAACTAATCATACTAAATCGAAACGAATTTAATACCGATTAGGCATCATGAAGAAACTTTATAATAAAGAGGAATGATTCGGTTAAAATTTCAGATAGATTATTACACAACCTGGGGACAACAGGTTTGTATTTGCGGCTCCATTCCCGAAATGGGAAATTTCAATGAAAATAAAGCGCTGGTTTTATCGCCTACGGGCGATAACAAGTGGCTAACAGAACTCACGGTGAGCGACACCGCGTCCGTGGAATATTATTATTTCATCCGGGAAGGAGGCGGAACCGTGGAACGTCGTGAATGGGGCGAAAATCGCGTCATTCCGCTCAGCGACGGCAAGTTGTTTGAAATAGAAGATCATTGGAAAGATAAACCTTATCATCATTATTTATATTCTTCGGTTTTTACCGAAAGCGTTTTCGCTCGCGAAAACAACAAGTTTGTGGTGGACTACAAGAGCGGTTCCGTTTTGCTGAACGTCCTTTGTCCCTACGTGGGCAAAGATGAGTCGTTGGTGTTGAGCGGCGAAGGCAAAAGCCTCGGTAATTGGCAATTGGAGCGTGCTTTGCCATTAAAACAAGTGGCTACCGGCGAATGGCAGATTCTGATCAACACCGCGAAGGTTGATTTGCCTGCGGCCTATAAATTCGTAATTATCCGCAATGCCGACAAAAAAGCCGTTCGGTGGGAAGACGGCGAAAACAGGCTGATTCACGCGCCGGAAGATAAAAAAGCGGTTAAAGTTGAAGCTGGCATTTTGTTCCGGTATGCATTTTATACGTATAAAGGCACCGGAGTTTCCATTCCTGTTTTCTCGCTCCGGTCTGATGAAAGCTACGGCATCGGCGATTTTCTCGATCTGAAAAAAATGATTGATTGGGCGGCGATTACCGGTCACCAAATCATTCAGGTACTGCCCATTAACGATACCACAACTACCAAAACATGGCGCGATTCATATCCGTACAGCGCCATTTCCATCTATGCGTTGCATCCGATTTACCTGAGTTTCTCCGATTTTCCATTGACGGATAAAACAAAGCAAGCGGCATATCTTCGCGAAGCGAAAAAATTGAACGCTTTGCAAAACCTCGACTACGAGAAAGTGCTCAACCTGAAAATGCGGTATTATCGCGACCTTTTCAATCAGGATCACGAGCGGGTTTTTGCATCTGAAGCCTATCTTTCTTTCTGCGAAAAAAACAAACACTGGTTATTTCCTTACAGTTGTTATTGCTATTTGCGTGATCGGCACAATACAGCCCGATTTAACGATTGGGGCGAATTTGCCGTGTACGATAAATCGCGGTTGGAGCATTTGCTTCAGAGAGACGCGGAAGCGAAAACGGAAACCGGTTTTAATAATTTCATCCAATTCCTGCTTCACGAGCAACTTTCGGGTGTGAAGGAGTATGCGCACCTGAAAGGCGTTGCCTTGAAAGGCGATATTCCCATCGGCATTGACCGCGACAGCGTGGATGCATGGACAAACGCGCATCTGTTCAACATGGATACGCAAACGGGCGCTCCGCCGGACGACTTTTCCATAACCGGTCAAAACTGGGGTTTTCCCACATACAACTGGCGTGCCATGGAAAGGGAAGATTACAATTGGTGGCAAACGCGTTTCACGAAAATGGCCGATTATTTTGATGCCTATCGCATAGATCATATTTTGGGATTTTTCCGTATCTGGGAAATACCGGAAGAAGCTGTTCAGGGCTTGCTCGGTCATTTTAGTCCCGCGCTTCCGTATTACGCCGAGGAGATTATGCGTGCCGGCATACCTTTTGATGAAGAGCGGATGACCAAACCCTTTATCCACGAAGATTTCCTTCCCGATTTCTTCGGAGAATATGCTGCGGAGGTAAAGGAGATGTACCTTAGCGTTTCGGGATGGCAAAGATTTCAGTTGAAATCCTTCTGCGACACGCAGGCAAAAATCAAGAATATCTTCGAAGAGAAAACCGATGAAAAAAGCATCCGTTTGAAGAACGGACTTTTGGGCTTGTGTGCCGAAGTGCTTTTTTTGCGCGACCGCATTGAGCATTACAAATTTCATCCGCGCATTACGGCACAATACACCTATTCTTACCGCTATCTGAACGACCATGCAAAAAATGCCTTCAACGCTTTGTACAACGATTTTTATTATCGTAAACACAATTATTTTTGGCGTGAGCAGGCAATGAAAAAGTTACCCAAACTCATCAATTCCACCTCCATGATGGTTTGTGGCGAGGACTTGGGAATGGTTCCGGATTGCGTGCCCTCGGTGATGAACGAATTGCAGATTCTGAGTCTCGAGATACAACGCATGCCGAAAAATCCGGATACGCTGTTCACCGATCTGGCGCAATTGCCCTATTTGTCGGTTTGCACGACATCCACTCACGATATGTCGCCCATACGCGCATGGTGGCAGGAAAATAAGGAACTTACCCAACGCTATTATAACTCTGTGCTGGGCCGCGAGGGCGCCGCCCCCGGCGAATGCTCGCCGGAATTGTGTCGCGAGATTTTGCAGAAACATCTTGCCTCGTCGGCCATGTGGGTAATTTTGCCGTGGCAGGACTGGATGTCTATTGACGGCGATCTTCGCAATCCCGATGCCGATGCCGAACGCATAAATATTCCCGCAAATCCTGAACATTACTGGCAGTATAGAATGCACATTTCGTTGGACGATTTATTGAAAATGGACGACTTGAACGCAAAAATCGGCGAACTGAGTCGGCGAGCGCAATAAATTGCATAAAAAACGTTTAAAAACGGATTCCCTTTTCATCGAGTTTCCGTTTTTTATTTTAAATCATTACCTTTGCGTTTATCGAAATTTTATGAACAAATAAATCCTTCCACGATGAAAACGCTGAAAGTACCCGTACAAAACATCTCGTATTACGAAACCATTTACGACCGGATAAAACACCTCAACGAGGCCGGTGTGGAAACAGCCATAGACCAGGTGAACTGGCCCGATGCTTTTTCTAAGAAACTACCTGTTAACGTGCATGTTGCGCACGACGATAATCGCTTGTATTTACTTTATTCCGTGAAAGGCGAAGTGCTTCGCACGGTGAATAACAAAGATTTTCAGCCGGTATGGCAAGACAGTTGCGTGGAGTTTTTCATGCAGCGCGACGGCGAACAGACCTATCGTAATTTCGAATGCAACGCCAACGGCGTTTTATTGGCTGCTAAACACGAAACGCGCGAAATAGCGGAGGATATGCCGGTGAAAGATATGGCAAGCATTGTTCGTCATGCTTCCATTTTGCATCGTTACCAGGGAAACAAGGAAGTCAGCGATTGGTATATGTACCTTGAAATTCCCAAACAAGCCATGGGCTTTCCCGAAACCGAATCCCTCGCGGGGAAAAAAATAAGAGCCAATTTCTATAAATGCGGCGACGAAACCGAAGAACCGCACTACATAAGTTGGAATCCCATCAATTTGCCGAAACCGGATTTTCACG
This sequence comes from Petrimonas sp., assembly GCA_028698105.1. Classification (GTDB taxonomy): domain Bacteria; phylum Bacteroidota; class Bacteroidia; order Bacteroidales; family Dysgonomonadaceae; genus JAQVEB01. Next base: position 8,723 of record JAQVEB010000125.1, read on the forward strand.
TTCCGCAATTTTTCGGTTTACTTGAGTTGGAATAAACCCGAAGCAATCATTTAAAATATATAGT
>JAQVEB010000126.1 GCA_028698105.1 Petrimonas sp.
AGCGAGTATTGCTTTGAGCGTTACATCTGCTTTACCAGTATAACCAAAGTATTTTGTCCCTAGATCACCTTCTTCCTGTCCCGTGGAATCCCAAGGCATTTCACTGCCAAAAGGATAATTCAAGGACTGCCAATGATCAGCTCGCTTTTTCATTTGTTCTTCTAAATCAACGGCCATTTCTGTAAATCCTTCACGCTTTAAGTCCAACAAGATATAGAGAAAAACGGAACCTTCCATCTGCCCAAACTGGGCATAATGTGGGGCAAATTTCACCATCGCAACGGCTGTATGACAAGCATTTTCTAGGCTTGTTTTCCAATCAATTCCTTTGACGTATTGATTCCGTCCTAGTTGATACATAACCCAGTGAGCGGCAGCTACATGCGGATAATTATATGAACGACCCAGGCTTTCTGCTTCTTTTTTTGACCAGGCTTCCCATCCTCTGAATTGTATTTCATCACTATAAGTGCCTTTCGGCATTAAATTTGGTTCGTAATAAAACAAACTCTTTCTCACTCCGTATTTTGTGGAATCCTTGCTGTGCTGTATCTTCCCCCACATTGTTTCGTCAATAAATCTCCTTATTCTCCGTATTTCTTTATCGTCGGGTTGCATAAGTTGCTTCATCACGGCTGCCAACCAGCTACCCGCTCCCGCTTCATCACTTAACCCAACAAACCAGGAACGTCTTTCCTGAGTTAAAATATGTTTTTCATCATAATCGTAATTGATGATGGAGGGTGAACGTCCGAAAACGTCCTTTTCATTTTCATACCATTGAAACGTAGTCAAGAAATGTCCTAAATCGGCCACAATTTCATCTTGCGATTTAATTACCTTATAACTGATCGTTTGCAAAGAACCATCATCATACATGACTGAAACCCTTGCTCTTCCCCACACATTCCCTTTTACTTCATATTCAGTCCATTTGTTTGGCGTTTCTCCTATTTTTTTAATTGATACCGCATTTTCCGGGTAAACCGATATTTTTTTGACATTTTTTTGATATTTCACGAAGAGTTTTGATGTTTCATTCATAGGTAAAACATACCCCGGAAGTCCGATAGCAAGCGGTCTGTTTTGTCTGATCAATTCATTTTCGATTTCCCGAATCGAAGATGCTATGACAAACTTTAGACCATATTTTTTTGATTCACCTGAACGAAGTTTCACAGAAGTGGGCTCATTCCACGGTTCCACACCTTTCCATTCGGTCTCTGCAAGAGCTTTGCTATGTATGAGCCATTCGTGAAACCCTTCGAACACAACACTTCTTGGGGTTGGATCATCGTTCAGGGGGTTGTATGCCTCGAATGATGCATCTGATACGGTAGCACCAATAAACTTCCTCCTTTTCCGTGCAAATGATTTACTTGCAGATACCCTGCGTCAGCTCCGATGTAAGGGTCGAAAAAAACGTTGTCAGCGTGTGCCTGATCCAGATTTTTGCCTTCCAAAATATTATTAAAAATCAGTGGTATGCCCAAAGCGCCTATTTCTACCTCATTAGACGTGACATTTGTAATCTCAAAACGAAGAACCAAATCTCCGTTATCCATTTCCCAAAAACGTTTAATATTCACAGGAATATCAGCCGGTAACGTAGCGGAAAGATCAGCACCGGCTAAAGTATTTCCTTCTGTCTTAATTCTTTCGACAGGTTTTCTGGCCGATGCAGTGGAATATTTTTTCCATTCCTGTCCGGGTTTTTTTAATGTAATATTGATGTCGCCTAAATGATACAAACCGTCTTTATCACGTTGGTGTATTCTATCTCCAGGAGTGTAATCAAAAGAGGTATCGGATAACGGAGATAACCTCGCGACTGTTTGTGAAGCATTGACTAATGTAAAAATAAGTGACTTTGTCATGTACTTATTTTCGCCCTGATCCATGAAGAGTGTTGACGGTTTTTGAGCTATTTTCTCCCATGGGGATTGAGCCGAAATGCCGAATGATACACTGTAAAGAATGATAATTAGCAGGATTTTTATTCTTTTCATAGTATCGTGTATTTTAAATTGATTTTTCCTGACTGGTATTCTTGGTTCTGTAATAATCAAAATTAATCAAAAAAATGATTAAACATTATTTCTTACAAAATTACTTCATATCCTTTTACGTGAAACCACCGACTACCTCTTTTTTTTGCCCCAAACAGACTGGGCGAAGGAGTTAATTCCTGAAAAAACAAGAGTTGGAACCCGGGGTGAGGCTTCCCAGTCTAATCCGTTATCAACATATAGTTTCTGGGAACCCACGGTTAAAGTTTTCATAGCAGCATTGTAAACCCAGTTGCCGGAGAATATTCCTGAAACTGTTTTATCGGCATTTAACTGCAAGGTTTGCGATGTTTGCTGGATACCGTATTGATACTTGAGCACGATTACTTCCCAGGAGCCAATCAACTTGTCTTCCGATATTTCACTATCTGGCACAGCGGCGTATCTTTCAGGCATCACAACCGGCCAACCGTCTTCGGTCCATCGAATCTTTCGCACGTGCCCCATCATAATAGCGTTGCTATAGGCATTTCCTCCGGTGTTTACCGGTAATCGTCCTTGTGATGCGAAGAACCAGTTACCGTTATCATCTTTGAAAACACCACAGTGGGATATTCCTACCCAACCCGAATGATTGTTAAACCTGTATGGATGCGTGAGTATGGGCATACATTCTGCTCCGTTGGTTATGTTTGCTCCATTATAATCTAAAAAAGGCCCGGTAACGTTTCTTGAGCGGCAAACACGGGTATTGTACGCAACCGATAATTCGTCATAAGCGAGAAACAAATAATAGTATCCCGTTTTTTCATTGTAAATCATCTCCGGAGCTTCCTGTGCCTGCCAACGGTTGTTATCGCTGTTTTCCCGTCGTGCGATACGTCTCCCGTAATCAGGTAATGCATTTATATCCCACGGTTCTCCCGGTATTTTTAACGGTTTCCCGGTACCGGGGTCTAATTGCAGCACTACAATTCCACTATGCCATGATCCATAAATGAGCCATTGTTCGTTTTCAGGTGTCACGATAACCGATGGGTCAATGGCGTTCCATTTAAAGTAACCACTCCAATCCGAAAGGCTCTGGCGGTTCCAATCCAATTCTTTATCCGTTGATGAGCAAACTACAAAACCTTTGTCCGTCCACGAATTTGCAACTAAATCCGATGTTTCCATCATTCCAATAAAAGCTCTTTCCGTCCACGATCCATCGAAGTTATCCGGCGTATTTGGTTTTCCTGTGCGAATATAGTTATCTACGATAACACTGTAATACATCCTGTATTTTTCGCCCACTTTCCTAACTACCGGGGCCCAAAAGCCATAAACCGGATCATCAATTGGCAATAATCCTTCGCGTTTACGCATATTGTTCAGGGAATCCCTGATCCACGCGGGAGCGTATGGCATGGATGCACCCATATACTCCCAATTTACCAAATCTTTTGAACGTCGGTGATGGAAATGCCCGTGCCCTAAATGGACGTTTCCGTAAGAAGCGTCGGTTGTGTACATGTAGTAATATTCTCCACATTTTTCTACCGTAGGGTCATGGACGTTGGCTAAATTCCACAGATTTCTTGTTTCCCAAGATGCCATTGAAGAGTAATCGTCAGCGTAGACTGGCGGGGAGTAATTACTGCCTTCCTGTTGGCTATCTGACAAAGGATCATGAACGGGTGATTTTTCACATCCGAATAAAATCAGGATCAGCAGTATAAAGAGACCCTGAGTTATTCTTTTTCCGTTCATGATCTTTGATAGATAACCCTATTGAATTTTTTCGGAAACAGAATATAACAGTTGTCCTATACCATCCGTTTCAACACCTACTCTGGCATAAATAACACTGTTTGCATATGCATCAGGTATCGAAACTGATAATGTAGTTGGGGAACCAAGTGTAACATCAACAGCTTCAACTGATGACCTTGCGATATTGTATCCGTTGTCGGTAAGAATGGTTTTACCCAAAAACAACCTGACACTTTTCAGGTTTCTTTGAGTACTGACTTTGTTCACGACAAAAGACGCTGTTAGCTGATTTCCATTCTTCTGAAAAGTGACATTGTTTACAGTAAAATACGGAACAACCGGTACATCTACTATCGTGTTACCTTTTACCACGACATCAATACTATCAACGTTATTTTCCCACGGAGCGCCATTCATCCGAACCAGCTTATAATTGCCATCAAATAAAACGGCCGAATAAGACCCATCCTGATTAATAAAAACAGGGATTTTTACAAAATTTTGGTAACCGTGTTGCCATAACTCAAGTTGCAATGCGTTAGATCTGACTCCCAGTGCTTCGTTATTATAGGTAACCTTACCCGTCAGCATGGAAGTCGGAGCATCGTAATTATCTTTCTCACAACGGGAGAAAAGAAATACAAGTACAAAACTAAATACAAAGTATGCTATTTTTGATTTCATAACTTTTATTTATTATTGGAATGGATTTGGAACAATTTTAGGATTATTATCTCTCACGTATTGAGGTATGAAAGTGTAATAGTTCGACAATTGGAAGTAGCGGGGAGTTAAAAACCTCGGCGCTATCATTTTATCAAATACATACTGTCCGTCATGAGACCCGCCGACCACACGATAAGGATAGAGAGCATACAACATTGCCTGGGGATTATTTCTATCACCGTCCCAAAGTATGTGAGCTTTCCTCCATCTTTTCAAGTCGAAATACCGGTGATCCTCGAAAGCCAACTCAATGCGTCTTTCGTTCATTATTGTTTCCAAATTAAGCGAAGATAAGCTGTTTGCGGGATATCCGGCTCTTTCACGCAACGTATTCACATAATTAACGGCATTGGACTGTCCTAGCTCCATAGCAGCTTCCGCAGCATTCAAATAGATTTCTCCCAAACGAAAGTATATCCACCAGTTATCGCTTCTGATACCACGTGTACTCGTTCCGACTCCGGATTGAATAAATTTACGCAAGTAAAAACCAGAATTGGAAACTTCCTGCATTGAGCGGTGAGGGCCAGAATTGCCAACCAACGTTTTACCGTCGGTGTACGTAGTACCAATGTTTTCTCCTTCAATCGTTTTATATCCTGAACCATCCCAAACTTTAACACCGGCTTGTATTCCGGCCGGCAATCCCTTGAAAGTCGCACCAGAATATAATACCGTGCCGTAAAGGCGCCAATCTTTATTTGCATATATTCCATCCAGTGTGCTGTAATAAATATAATCAGTATTACCGGCATTTCTGTTTTTCAACGTTCCTTTTGATCCGTCTAAATACGGATAACTTTCAACTAAATTCAAAACAGGTGTAATACATGAAGAAGCCAGGTTATCTTCACGAAGTCCGCGAGCAATGTTGTCGTACGAGAACCAGTGTCGCTTATCGGCGGATTGCTTGTAATCCTTCACCCATATTACTTCGGTATTGTTTGTCTTTTTATCGAAAATTTCGTAAAAATTCTCGCCGAGTTGGGTATTATTTTTATATAAAGAATAAATACCAGAATTAATGATTTCGAGCGAAGCGTCTAAAGAAGCCTGGTAATATCCCTGCGCTCTTGAAGCGGGAATTCCGACCTCGCCGCCAGGGGTTGTTATAGGCACAGCCATCAGGTTATTGTACTTTGCCAACGATCCGGCATACAACATGGCGCGGCTCTTTAAGGCAAGGGCAATATATTTGTTCGCGCGGGTTACACTCCCGCCGTTACCCAATTGATCTTTAATTGCGTCAACTTCACTGGCTATAAAATCGTAAACTTCAGCTTCTGTTGCCCGTGGGTGTTGTAAACCCGATGGATCTCCACTGAAATCGTATATCAGTTGCTCGGTAATGAGAGGAACTCCCCCCATACGTTTTACCATTTCAAAATATTGATATGCCCTGAGGAACCGGAGTTCCGCTTGAAAGCCTTGCTTCTGCGCATCAGTGAGTGACGTACTGTACTCATCAATATTTTCAATCGCAAGGTTAATGTCTCTGATCAAATAATAATCCCAGAGTTCACCGAGATTGTTTCCGTATGATGACATCTGATTGCGCCATTCCTCACCTGAATATCCGGACCACATTGCATCGTCAAACATCGTTTTATCACGCCAATTTCCTTCAAGACCGGTGAATATTGCCAACCTGTTGTAATAATTCGCCAATAATCCAACAATTTGTTTCGGATCATTCCATACCTGCTCCTCCGTGATGATTGTTTTCGGACTCCTTTCCAGCCAATCACTGTTGCATGATAATAATACAGAAGAAAGCAAGAAGGCTGCGATATAATATTTTATATTTCTTTTCATAAAGAGTAATTTTTAGAAAGTTACGTTAAAACCCAGTAAAACCATTTTTTGCAAAGGATAAACCAATCCGTTTTCGGAAGCTATTTCCGGATCAATCTGAAATCTTCCCACATTGTCAAGTGAAAATACATTGGTGCCGTTTATGTAGAACCGTAAATTGGAAGCGCCCAATTTTTCGCTTAAACTTTTGGGTATTGTGTAGCCTAACTCAATGTTTTTCAGACGGAAATAACTGACATTCGTCACCCAAAAGTCGTTTGTCCAATAAATTGGATGGTCTCCTCTGAGGTTCTGCCGAATAGCAGGATATGTTCCGGACACCCATTGACTGTTTGGATTGTATGGATCTTCTCTGTGCCAGCGGTCTTCAAACATATAAGCAGGGGCACTACCGTTATTTTGAAACGGGAATTTCAACTCCCAATTTCGCCGGTAGCTTTGCATGGTTGCGCCTGCAAAATCGGTTGTTAATGACCAATTTTTCCAATTTAATCCGAGATTTAATCCATAACTCATGTAGGGCTGGGCTCCTAAAGCGTAACCTATGGGCCTTTCGTCCATCCAGTTTATGATTCCATCGTTATTTACGTCTTTGTATTTGAAATCTCCGGGAAGCATATCCGTGTTTCCTCTACCATCGTTGTTAATTGGATAATTTGCGATATCTTCCATGGATTCAAAACGACCGACAATTTGATACCCCCAAGTTATACCTGTCCATCTGTCTTCACTTGAGTTCCGGTACACATTCCATGAATTTCCAAATCGGGGTTTATAGGCATACAGCCATCGCCTTCGCGATACAGAAGCATTGGCTCCTACCCTGTATTCAAAATCACCAATTTTGTTCGTATAGGAAATAATTCCTTCCACTCCTCTGTGTGCATCCGATTCCAGATTTTCGTTGGGCAAACCATAGCCCACTTCCGATGGAAGTTTAACATCATAACGAGCTGCGGGTAACCCTGTTCTTCTTCTTTCGAAAACATCAAAGCTGCCTGTAAGTTTATAATCGAGTGAAGAAAAATCGAATCCAATGTTGGATGAATGATTTCTAACCCAACTTAAATTTCGGATAGGCAATCCTCGAGGAACGATGCCGTTCACGTAGGTACCGTCAAAAACCGAACTTCCAGAACCAAAATTGAATCCACCCAGGTAATCAAACGCATTTACACCCATTTCACTACCAGTTACTCCATAAGAAGCTCTTAGTTTGAAATCATTAAATACGTTTTTCAGCGGTGAAAAGAAATTCTCGTCGGAAATTCTCCAGGCAAGTGAAACTCCCGGGAAGAAACCAAAACGACTGTCTTTGTAGTATAAATACGAACCATCGTATCTTCCAAGTAATTCCAGAATATATTTGCTTTTGTAATTGTAATTTATCCTGCCGATATATCCTTCCCTGGCTTGATAACTCCAATCATCAGCCAAATAATCTTGTTCGTTTAAATACATTCTTTCGATGTAATTGTTGGATGGTACTGTGTGAACTACAAAATATGTATTATCATAGTCCGAACGTTCAAACGCGACTACCGCAGAGAGCGTATGATCCTCGAATGTTTTATCGTAAGTCGCCTGTATTTGCTGGAACCGTTGCACAACATTTCGTTTGTGTTTTTCACGCCATGGATTTTGGTTTCCCCAACCCGGTTGCGTGTAGTACGTGTCGGTACTTGGATCGTAACGATATGCATCATATGTGTACTCAAATCCATCAAAATCATCGTTCCGATAATTATATGAGTATGTTCCTTTAACGGCGAGACCAAATTTGAATTTGTATTCAGCATATAAGTTAACGTTCGTGCTGCGCTGATACAAGTCAACCCATCCGGTAACATCATCTTTGTAAGTTGCCGGATTTACATTCACATTGTGTGTTTGATTAATGTATTTGGGATTATCGTTCGCATACGGACTTTCGATAGGCCACATCGTAAATACACTCAACAGCGGATTAAAATAATCGTCAAGCCCGGGAACGCCTACATTATGCGTTTTTTCAAGAACGGCCGACATTTGTGTTCCAACGGTTAAACCCGACAATAATTTTGCTTCAATGTTTGCCTGAATGTTCGACCGATTGTAATAAAAATCTCTGATTATTGCATCCTGAGCCGTGTGAGCAACAGACAAGTAATAAGTTGTCTTATCAGACCCGCCCGAGACGTTTCCGTTCAGGTAATATTGAGGAACGTTTGGTCTTGTAACGATATCTAAATAATCGTAACTTTTATACCCGGGGTCTGTACCCGATTGCCACTTCAACAATTCTTCGGGATTGTAAAGTAACGATGGATCACGGCCGTAATTTTGTTCTGATTCAACCCTTGCTCTAACAAATTGATACGCATTTGCCGGCTGCGGGTATCGCGTAAAATTTTGCATACCATAGTATCCGTTCAAGTTTACTTGCACTTTTTCGCTTCTACTCCC
>JAQVEB010000002.1 GCA_028698105.1 Petrimonas sp.
AAACCGTTTTTTCATTTTCTACTCTTAATCGCACAATCGTTGAATTAAAACAATAGTTCTCAAAATTATACTGAATAGTCGCCTATCTCTTAATCGCACAATCGTTGAATTGAAACCCGGATGCGTGATAACCTCAGTTGGGTGTTGCAGCTCTTAATCGCACAATCGTTGAATTGAAACTCGCCAATTTGTGGTTTTAAAGTCGGATTTGGAATGCTCTTAATCGCACAATCGTTGAATTGAAACCTGAAAAATATCAACGGTATAACCAGCCTTGAGGCTCTTAATCGCACAATCGTTGAATTGAAACGCACAATTTCGGGGCTCCCGCGCCTTTCGAGACGTTCTCTTAATCGCACAATCGTTGAATTGAAACTCGAAAAATCGCTATTTTGAGGCTGAAAATCGACTACTCTTAATCGCACAATCGTTGAATTGAAACGATTACGGGAAAGGGATGGGGTATCGGGCTGTTGAACTCTTAATCGCACAATCGTTGAATTGAAACTTCAGTTTCTTGCCGGTGCTGAATTTGGCGAGTTTCCTCTTAATCGCACAATCGTTGAATTGAAACGGAAATAGAGTTCAAGTTGTTCGAAGCTAAAAAACCTCTTAATCGCACAATCGTTGAATTGAAACCTTAATAACATCATTGAAGGCGATGATGTCATCATCGCTCTTAATCGCACAATCGTTGAATTGAAACACCGGTTCCTCGTTCATTGCATTATTTGCCTAATCGCTCTTAATCGCACAATCGTTGAATTGAAACTTTTTAGTTTGATTAAATGACTTTTTCAGCCGCCCGCTCTTAATCGCACAATCGTTGAATTGAAACTCATATATTTTATTTCTAAATCCAGCTACGTCTTTTCTCTTAATCGCACAATCGTTGAATTGAAACAAAGAAGAACGTGAAGAAAATGACTTTTACGCAACACTCTTAATCGCACAATCGTTGAATTGAAACACGACAGCGCATTTACCGCTGCACTTGCCGAGATAGCTCTTAATCGCACAATCGTTGAATTGAAACTCGGTCGATATTTTGTTCCTGCAAAAATCTTTCGGCCTCTTAATCGCACAATCGTTGAATTTTGCGATAAATAACATCAAAAAAACCGATTCCCTTTTCGGAAACCGGTTTTTTGAACTGTAATTTTATTTAATCTCTTATGCTCCGAGCAATACCTTCATATCTTCATCCACGGTGGTGATACCGGTGATTCCGAAGTTATTAACCAACACATTTACTACGTTTGGCGAAAGGAAGGCGGGAAGCGTTGGCCCAAGGTGGATATTTTTCACGCCAAGGGAAAGCAACGCCAACAACACGATAACGGCTTTTTGCTCATACCACGCAATGTTGTAAGCAATGGGCAAATCGTTTAAATCTTCCAAGCCGAAGGCTTCTTTCAGCGCGAGCGCTATTTTCACGAGCGAGTAGCTGTCGTTGCATTGTCCGGCATCCAATACGCGGGGAATTCCGTTGATGTCGCCCAGCGGCAGCTTGTTGTAACGGTATTTGGCGCAACCGGCGGTAAGGATTACGGTATCTTTCGGCAGTTTTTCGGCAAATTCGGTATAATAATTCCTGTCGTTCAAACGTCCGTCGCAGCCACCCATCACAAAGAATTTGCGGATAGCGCCCGATTTCACGGCGTCAATTACTTTATCGGCAAGCGCGATCACCTGATTGTGTGCAAATCCGCCCACGATCTCACCGGTTTCGATTTCGGTGGGAGCCGCACATTTTTTAGCGTGATCAATCAGCGCGGAAAAATCTTTCGGCTGTCCGTCTTTGCGGTCTGCAATGTGTTTGAATCCTTCAAAACCCGATGCTCCGGTAGTGTAAACTTTATCGGAATACGTGGAAGATTTTTTTGGCGGGACAATACAGTTGGTGGTGAATAGAATAACGCCGTTAAATGTTTCGAAATCCTGAACCTGACGCCACCAAGAGCTTCCGTAATTACCCACAAAATGGCTGTATTTCTTGAACGCAGGGTAATAGTTCGCGGGAAGCATTTCGCTGTGTGTGTAAACATCCACACCCGTGCCTTCGGTTTGTTTCAGCAATTCTTCCATATCTTTCATATCGTGGCCGCTGATAAGGATTCCCGGGTTGTTTCGCACGCCAAGGTTTACTTTCGTGATCTCAGGATTTCCGTAGCTCGAAGTGTTTGCTTTGTCCAAAAGAGCCATTACCTGCACGCCGTGTTTTCCGGTTTCAACTACCAATTCGGTTAGTTCGTCGGCCGAAAGCGAATCGTCGGTTGTGGCAACCAATGCACGTTGCATAAAGGCGTAAATTTCATTTTCTTCGTAACCCAGGTTGAAAGCGTGTTCGGCATAAGCAGCCATCCCTTTTAAACCGTAGATGGAAAGTTCGCGTAATGAACGCACATCTTCGTTTTCCGATGCTAAAACTCCCACTTCTAATGCTTTGTCAGCCATTTCAGCTTCCGTTTCCCCGGTCCAGAAAGCGCCGTCGAATGTGATTCCTTCTACACTTCCTCCGGCCGAAATTAATCTTTCTTTGGCGGCATTGCGCATTTCGTAAGCTAATAAAATGCGGGTAATGAAGCGGCTTTTATCGAAGTTGGCGTTCGTGATCGTCATAAACAAACTGTCGGTGACGAATTTATTGATCTGCGGTATTTCGATTCCCAACGCTCTCAAACGAACCGTGTAGTGCGAAATTCCTTTACACAAGTGCATCAGTAAGTCTTGCAGATTGGCTACATCGGCAGTTTTTCCGCATACGCCTTTAATAGTACAGCCGGTGTTTTTGGCTGTTTCCTGACATTGGTAACAAAACATTTTATCCATTTTCTTTCTTTTAGGTTGTTATTTCTTATTTTGATGCAAAGGTAGCGGCCGCGATTTTCAAAAGTTGTAACCGAAGTTACATCCGATGGAATTTTACTGAAATTTTATTGTATTTTTACATCATGAAAGAAAAGGATTGGAGAAAATACCCGGTTGAAACGTGTCCATTGTTCCGGGATATGGATAAAGAAACGGTGATAAGCATAATAGAAAGAGCCAATTACGAGACAAAAACGGTGAAGAAAGGCGATTTCGTTGCGCGGCAGGGCGAAACCATCCGTTTTTTGAATATCATCGTTGATGGCTTGGTGCGAACCGAAATGGTTACCAAAGAAGGTAATCTGCTGGAGATTGAATTCATTGAACCTGTGCGCCCGTTGGCACCGGCGTTTGTTTTTGCCGAGAAAAACCGGTTTCCTGTTGATGTTATCGCGCTGGAAGAAAGTACGTTCATTGTTATTCCCAAAGCCGACTGGATGCTGGAGATGATGGCAAATGAGAAATTATTCGATAATTTCATGAAGGTGAATTCCAACATGATGGTTTTTCTCTCCGGCAAGGTACAACTCTTGTCCATAAAGAGCCTCAAAGCAAAACTCGGCTTGTACATCCTCGAGAACACCACGCCCACCGAAAACAGTTTCTATCTGAAACGTACGCAAACGCAACTGGCGGAATATTTCGGCGTGCAACGCCCTTCGCTGGCGCGAACCATTGCCGAAATGATTGATGAGGACATCATCTCGTTATACAAGCGCGATTTAACCGTGCTGAACCGAAAAAAACTGGAACAGTGCGTGTAAAAGAAGATTAGCGGACAAAAAATGTTTTTTATCAGAAAAATATGTTTAATTTTGCAAGACAACATTCATCGTTTATTTAAATCATTCGTCATGAGTAATCAATTAACAAGAAGAAAGTTTATTAAAACAGCAGCCGTAGGCGCTGCCGGAGCAGTTGTTTTTCCGCAGTTCCTGGCCTCGTGCACGCAAAACAAAAAAGCGGCAGGTGCCGCGAAAGAAGATGACGGTATCATCCGTTTGGGATTTATCGGTTTAGGACAACAGGCGATGTATTTGCTGAATGGCTACCTTACCATTCCCGGTGTAAAGGTAGTTGCCGGAAGTGACGTTTATGGCATCAAAAGAGAACGTTTCATCAAACGGGTGAACGATTATTATGCCAAACAACAAGCCGAGGCAACCGACACGGAGAAAAAGGATGAAGCCGCAGTGGAAACGTATGAGAATTACAAAGACCTGCTGGCCCGCGACGACATTGACGCCGTTGTGATTGCCACTCCCGACCATTGGCACGCATTCATTGCCATTGCCGCATGCAATGCAAAGAAAAACGTGTATCTTGAGAAACCGCTGACTTTCACCATCAAAGAAGGCCAGGCGTTGGTTAAAGCCGTTCGCGATAACGGCGTGATTTTGGGCGTTGGAAGCCAACAACGTTCCGACCCGAATTTCCAGCATGCCGTGAAAATGGTTCAGGAAGGAAAGATCGGTAAACTTGAACGGATCAACGCTTACGTGGGAGGCCCTCCGAAACCGTACGATCTGCCCGAAGAACCGGTTCCTGCCGACCTGAACTGGACGTTGTGGTTAGGCCCGTCGGAATTCGTGCACTACAACGCACAGTTGGATCCACCCATCACGCTCGATCCGGAACAAAACGAACAATTCTGGGGCGCATGGCGCTGGTATAAAGAACTGGGCGGCGGCTTCACCACCGACTGGGGAGCTCACATGTTCGACATTGCCCAGTGGGGAATGCAAATGGATAACAGCGGCCCGGTTGAAATTATCCCTGCGGGATATAAAGACACCAAGTTCCTGACCTACAAATACGCCAGCGGCGTGGTGATGACGGAAGAACCGTTTAACGAAAAAATGACCAAAGGTGTGAAATTCTGGGGCGATAAGGGATGGATCGAGGTTTCGAGAGAACATTTCCTTGCTTCGGACGACAGCCTGTTGCCGCCCAAAGTGGAAGCCACCGAAGGTGCTTACGAGACCAAAATTCCGCATCTGGAAAACTTTATCGCATCGGTGAAATCCAAAACCGATCCGGTTGTTCCGGTGGAAGTGGGGCACCATTCCTGCACGGTATGTACGCTGGGAAATATCGCTTACGATCTGGGCCGTCCCATCAAGTGGAATCCTGATACGCAAACCTTCGTGGACGATCCCGATGCCGAAGAGAACAGGTTATACAACAAAACCTATACCGACGGTTACAGCATTTGATCGGATACAAAACTCATATCGTAAAAAGCTGCCTCACGGGCAGCTTTTTTTATGCTCGATTTTATTTCCTGACTCAGGCGTATAAAATATAATTCACTTTGTTTGTTTATTATTGTAAAAATGAATTATATTTGTACGTCGAACGTATATTAATTTAATGGTTCTCTGCACTGAGCGCCCATAAACTATCGCGTTGTCCGCATCGGCAACGTTACTAAAAACACCTGACACCTGACTGATAATCATCTTAATTTATATCTGTAAATCATGAATAATCAACTATCAAGAAGAAAATTTATTAAAACGGCGGCCGTAGGAGCAGCTGGTGTTGCGGTTCTCCCCCAGTTTTTTGCTTCGTGCAAACAAAACAAAAAAGCGGAAGAAACTAAAAAGCCCGATTACGGCATTGTGCGTTTGGGTTTTATTGGTTTGGGACAACAAGGTATTGGGTTATTAGGCGCGTTCCTCTCGATCGAGGGCGTGGAAGTCTTGGCCGGGAGTGATGTGTATGGTGTAAAGCGACAGCGTTTTGAGAAACGGGTGAACGATCATTATGCGCAACAACAGAAAACGGCGACGGTGCAAACGTACGAAAATTACAAAGACCTGCTCGCGCGCGATGATATTGACTCCGTGGTTATTGCCACGCCCGACCATTGGCATGCTTTTGTTGCCATTGACGCCTGCAAGGCAAAGAAAAACATTTACCTGGAAAAGCCGCTGACGTTTACCATCAAAGAAGGACAGGCATTGGTGAAAGCGGTTCGCGATAACGGAGTTATTTTGGGCGTCGGCAGTCAGCAACGATCCGATCCGAATTTCCAGCATGCCGTGAAAATGGTTCAGGAAGGACGTATCGGCAAGGTTGACCGTGTTAACGCGTACGTTGGGCCGGGGCCGCATCCGTACGATCTGCCCGAGGAGCCGGTTCCGTCTGATTTGAACTGGAAAATGTGGTTAGGCCCGCTGGAGTATTTTCATTACAATTCCAGACTCAATCCGCCCATCTCACTCGATCCCGAGCAAAACGAGACGTATTGGGCCGAATGGCGTTATAACAAAGGATTAGGCGGTGGATTTACCACTGATTGGGGCGCACATAATTTCGATATTGCTCAATGGGGACTCGGGATGGACAAAAACGGTCCGGTGGAAATAATTCCGGCAGGTTATGGAGATACCCAGTTTCTCACGTTTAAATACAAGAACGGAGCGGTGATTACCAACGAGCCGTTTGATGAGCAAAAAACGTTAGGGATAAAATTCTGGGGTGATAAAGGCTGGATCGAAGTCTCAAGACAATTTTACCATGCTTCGGACGAAAGTTTGATGCCACCGAAAGCCGAAGCGCAGGAAGGACGATACGAAACGCGGGTGCCGCATAATCAGAACTTTATTGATGCCGTAAAAGCGAAAAAAGACCCAATCGTTCCGGTGGAAATCGGGCACAGTACCTGCACCACTTGCAATCTGGGGAATATCGCAATTAATCTGAAACGACCGATAAAATGGGATCCTGCGACACAGACCCTCGTTGATGATCCCGAAGCGACAAAATACCTCACAAAAGTATATAGTGAAGGTTTTTCTATCTGATAATATGGGGATAGTCAATAAAAAAGCTGCCAACCGGCAGCTTTTTTTGTTTGTTATTTCCGTGGTTGCGGCGCAAGCAAAATTCCCAACTCATCCAACTGTTCCTGTTCCACGCGTGCCGGTGCATCAATCATCACATCGCGGCCGGCGTTGTTTTTCGGGAAGGCGATGCAATCGCGAATGCTGTCCAGGCCTGCAAAAATGGACACAAACCTGTCGAGGCCGAAGGCGATTCCTCCGTGTGGAGGCGCGCCGTACTGAAAAGCGTTCATCAGGAAACCGAATTGTTCCTGCGCGCGCTCTTCGGTGAAACCGAGTACCGAGAACATTTTCTTCTGCAAATCGCTGTTGTGGATACGAATGGATCCGCCGCCTATTTCCACTCCATTGATCACCAGGTCATAAGCGTTTGCGCGTACGGCAGCGGGATCGGAATCGAGTAGGGGAATATCTTCGGGTTTAGGTGACGTGAACGGGTGATGTTTTGCGAAAAACCGGTTCAGTTCTTCGTCTTTTTCCAGCAACGGGAAATCTACCACCCACAGGCATTTGTAGTTGTTTTTATCGCGCAACTCAAGGCGTGAGCCCATTTCGAGGCGCAATTCCGAGAGTTGTTTCTGCGTTTTTTCGGTTTCTCCTGCGAGCACCAGCATCAAATCGCCGGGTTTTGCGCCAAAACGCTCCGCCCACTGTCTGAGGTCTTCTTCGGAGTAGAATTTATCCACCGACGATTTCAATGAACCATCTTCGTTGTAACGCACATAAATCAACCCTTTTGCGCCGATTTGCGGACGTTTCACAAAATCCGTGAGTTCGTCCAGTTGTTTGCGGGTGTAGGATGCACAGCCTTCGGCGCAAATTCCGCCGACGTATCCGGCGGAATCGAAAACCACGAAATCGTGCCCTTCGGTCAAATCTTTCAGTTCCACGAATTTCATACCGAAACGGATATCGGGTTTGTCCGAGCCGTAGTTTTTCATCGCGTCTGCATAGCTCATGCGCGGGAAATCGGGTAAATCGATGCCTATTACGGTTTTGAAAAGATGTTTAGTCAACCCTTCGAAGGTATTTAGTACATCGTCTTGTTGCACGAACGACATTTCGCAGTCTATTTGCGTAAATTCCGGCTGGCGGTCGGCGCGCAAATCTTCATCGCGAAAGCATTTCACGATCTGGAAATAGCGGTCGAATCCCGAAACCATCAGCAACTGCTTAAACAATTGCGGCGATTGCGGTAGCGCGTAAAACTCGCCCTGATTCATGCGCGAAGGAACAATAAAATCGCGCGCGCCTTCAGGCGTAGAACCGATCAGCACGGGTGTTTCCACTTCCAGAAATCCCCTTTCGTCAAGGTAACGGCGCGTCTCAAACGCCATCTTGTGGCGAAGTTCCAGGTTTTTACGCACCACATTGCGACGCAAATCCAGGTAACGGTATTTCATGCGGATATCATCGCCGCCATCGGTATCGGTTTCAATGGTGAACGGCGGTGTTTTCGCCTGATTCAACACCTTCAATTGTGAAACAATGATCTCGATTTCTCCGGTGGGAATATTGGGATTCTTGCTGGAGCGTTCGGCCACTTTTCCTGTGATTTGCACCACAAATTCGCGGCCGAGTTTGTTGGCTTGTTCAAACAGATCGTGATCCACTTCCTGATTGAAGGATAATTGTGTTATGCCGTAGCGGTCGCGAAGATCAATAAACGTCATGCCGCCCATTTTCCTCACGCGTGCCACCCATCCGGCTAAGGTTACTTCGTTGTTTACATCGGCTAACCGTAGTTCGCCGCAAGTTTTGCTTCTGTACATAATAACTGTTAATTACCTGAATTTTTTTTACCGAGTGCAAATTTACAAATTTCCTGTGTTAATTGTACAGTTCCGTAAAAAAAGCTGAAAAGTTTTGACTTCTCGAACATTCGTTGTATTTTTGCACCCACATTTTGAAGACGATTCGGGATGTAGCACAGTCCGGTTAGTGAATCCCGTTTGAGACGGGAGGGTCTTGAGTTAGAAATGTGAGGTATGCATATTGCAAGCAATAAATTTAAAATCTAAATATTCGGGGTGTAGCGCAGTCCGGTTAGCGCACCTGCTTTGGGAGCAGGGGGTCCCAAGTTCGAATCTTGGTACCCCGACGAAGAAACCACTTACATAATTTTGTGAGTGGTTTTTGTTTTTACTGTACGGTATGTTTTATTTGTACATTCTTCAATCTGAAAAGACCGGAAAGTTTTATATCGGTTCCACCGGAAATCTGGAAGATAGGCTGCTTCGCCATAATTCAGGACGAAGTAAATCAACCAAAGCAGATTTGCCGTGGAAATTGCTTTATACTGAAACTTTTTTAAGCCGCAGTGAAGCTATGAGACGCGAAAGCGAAATAAAGAGATGGAAAAGCCATGAGAAGATCGTCAGGTTAGTGCATCCCGATTGAGATCGGGAAGGTCACAAGTTCTCCCGATGCTCGGGATTGTACCCCGACGAAGAAACAGCGAAGAGAAACTCCTCGCTGTTTTTTTATTATCTATAAAATCATTTTTTCTTATTTCTCCGCATACTCAAAAACATAACTTCCCGAACCGATTTCAAACTGCGTTTTTCCATTTTCGGTTTTAACCGCAGAGATATTTTTGTTTGCCGATAGGGATTTCCCGTTTTCGGTAACCGCTGAAACGGTTTGAAGAATTACCGTTGCTTTCGCATTGGGAGGAACAACTACGTTCGCAATTATCTTCCCGTCTTTTCGTTCCCAACCCGATTGAACCGTGCCGTAAGCGCTTTCGAATGTCGCTTTGGAAAAAGATAATTTGTCCGTTGGATGGGGTTTCAGCAACAGATGTTTGTAGCCGGGAGCCTGGGTATCCAATCCGGCGGAAACCCGGTACATCCAGTCGCCGATGGCGCCGTAAGCGTAGTGGTTGAAAGAGTTCATCCCTTTGTCCTGAAACGTACCATCGGGACGTTGTCCGTCCCAGCGCTCCCAGATAGTGGTGGCTCCCTGTGTTACGGGATAGAGCCACGACGGGAATGTTTTCTGCATCAACAGATCGTAGGCCACATCGGTATAACCGTTGTCGGAAAGCACGTGACACAGATAAGGTGTGCCCAAAAACCCGGTGGATAGATGCGTGTTGCGGCTGCGGATATCGTTGACAAGGAACTGTGCTGATTTTGACCGCAAATCATCCGGTAGCAGGTTGAACATTAACGCTAAAACATACGATGTTTGCGAGTTGGTTCCCACTCTTCCGGCAGGCGTTACGTATTCGTTGATAAATACTTTTTTGATTTTATTGAAAAGCTCATCGTAAAACCGGGCATCATCGGTTTTTCCCAATACCCGGGCGGCTTCCGCCAAAATACTGGTTGAGTAGGCGTAAAATGCCGTCGCGATAAAATCGTGGTCGGTATGTCCGTCGGGTGTGGTATGGTCATTCACGAATGGATGGTAAAAGAGCCAGTCGCCAAACACGCTTCCGCCTTTCCAGATCATACTGTCGCCGGCTTTTGCGCGTATGTATTCCACCCACGCTTTCATACTTGGGTATTGCGTAGTAAGAAGATCTTTATCTGCGAAAACCTGATACATTGTCCAGGGAATGATGGTTGCCACATCTCCCCATCCGGCTGAAGTAGCTGCTGTTTCCGATCCCTGCGGATTGAGCACATCGGGCACAACGAAAGGAATTTCACCGGCTTTCCGTTGATCGAGCGCTACGTCTTTCATCCATTTTGTGAAGAAAGCGGCTACATTATAATTAAATGATGCAGTGCGACAAAATGCCTGCGCATCGCCGGTCCATCCCAATCGTTCATCGCGTTGAGGACAATCCGTGGGTACGTCGAGAAAGTTCCCTTTTTGTCCCCAGATAATATTGTGCTGCAACTGATTAAGTAGTGAATCCGATGATTCGTAATGACTTGTGGGTTGCATATCGGAATGGATCACCACACCCGTTATGTTATCCGCCGTTAATGTTCCCGGAAAACCGATAACTTCGATGAATCTGAATCCCATAAACGTGAAGCGAGGTTCATAAATTTCTTCGCCGGTTCCGGCAAGGGTATATTTGAGTTCGCACTCGGCCGCGCGGAGGTTCTCGGTATAAAATTCGCCGTCTTTATCCAGCACCTCAGCGTGGTGGATGGTTATTTCGGTTCCCTTTGGCCCCGAAACTTTCAAACGAATATGGCCCACCATGTTTTGTCCCATATCCACCAAAAGCCTACCACTGGGCGATTTGAATATCTTTACCGGTTTTATTTCCTGAATTTTTCTGATCTCAGCACCTTCCGATGCTACCAGTTTAAAATCATAGTTTCCAATGCTGACTTTCTTCCAGTTGCTGTCGTTGTAGCCTGTTTTGCTCCATCCGGTTAGGTTTTTTGTAGCGTCGTATGCTTCGCCGTAATAAATTCCGTTTTTAACGATAGGCCCGTCGTTGGTAGCTTTCCAGCTATCGTCCGTAACGATGAGCGACGAAGTTCCGTCGGTATAATCAATGCGCAATTGCGCGAATAAGCCGAGTTTTTTTCCGTAAATGCCCCAGTTATCGCTCCACGCCAATGAACCGCGATACCATCCGTCGCCCAAAACCGCTCCAATAGCATTTTTTCCGTTTTGCACCTGTTTGGTTACGTCATATACCTGATATTGAAGTCGTTTACCGTAGGTTGTCCATCCCGGTGTGAAAACCTGATCACCCACTTTTTCGCCGTTCAAATGCAATTCGTAAAGTCCGTGAGCAGTGGCGTAAATAACGGCTTTTTTGATCTTTTTCGCTACATCGAACTCTTTGCGGAAGTAGGGCGCCGGAATGTATCGGCCCGTATCTGCATTAAATTCAATCCATTGTGCTTTCCACTCCGACGGTGATAAAAGCCCTGTTTCCCAAAATGCCGTTTGACTCCATTTGGATTCGCGGCCTTTGTTATCCCACACTTTCACTTGCCAGTAGTAGCGTTGTCCCGGTTTCAGTTCGTTTCCGGCATACTTTTGCAAAACCGATTCGTCGGAAGTTACTTTTCCCGAGTTCCAAACCAAGTTCGAAGATGAAAAAGATGCATTTGTGGATACACGGATCTGGTATGCCGTTTGCATCACGTTGTTTCCGGTTGCCGAAATTTTCCACGAAAACCGTGGTTGGGCAGCATCAACACCGATGGGATTGATTTTGTGTTCGGTCGTTAGGTTGTTCACGGATAGCTGCTGCGCGCTTAATCCGGTGAAACAGATGATGAAGACTAAAAGAACGTTGAATGTTTTCATTTTGTGGATTATTATATGATTGTTGTTTTATTGACTTTTTTCATAACCCCTCCGTCCCGACTCTTATCGTCGGGACTCGTCCCCTTTGCTAAAGGGGACAGTTAAGAAGGTTGTATTTTTCATATTACTTGAAATATTCTTAGTCCGCAACTCTCCTCTTAAATTAAGGGGAGTACCGCCAAAGGCGGGGAGGGGTTATGTTTTAATTTTCAAATTTATATTTTCCTGATGGGATTTCAAATAAAATGTACCCGTTTTTTCTGCCGATTTCTTTGGCAAAACCGGAATTTTCATTGATCTTTCTGCCGGGTTTATCGGGAAAATAAACGGTTGCTTCGCAATTGGGCGGAACGGTTACGGAAAGGATTGTTTTTCCGTTTTCGCGCTTCCAATGCGATTGTATTGTTCCGGAAGGAGAGTTATAATCGGCTTTTGCCCACGATATTTGCCCTTCGGAGAATTCGGGAACGCGAATATCGAATTTTCGGAATCCGGGTGAATCGTCTCTTCTTCGAATACCGGCTACGCCATCAACGTACCAAGCGCCGGGATAGAGATAAGAACTGTGCAACAGTGAATGTCCGGGCAGGTCTTTTTCCCACATTTCCCAGATGGTGGTGGCGCCGCTTTCGCGCATCAACCCCCAACTTGGATAGGTGGTTTGGGAGGTCATTGAATAAATTAGATCGTCGCGGCCTTCTTCGCGCAACACCTTGAAAAGCATGGCACCACCGGTGATTCCTACGTCAATATGTCCACTTTGGTTGACAAGAATTTCTTCTTCGAGCCGTTTCATCACAAGCGGACGCAGTTCAGCAGGCATTATATCACCGTATAACGCAGCCGAAAGGCTTCGCATGGTTTTATCGGAGTAGTTATGGTCATCGGCGTGATAGTATTTATCGTGGAGTACCTTACTCGATATTTCAGCCTGATATTTCCATTTTTGAGCCTCCTCCGTTTTCCCCAATACTTCTGCTGTTTTTGCACCTGTTTTTAGATTATAAATCCAGTAACAATTGTTGAAAAACAGGTTTTCATCGGAATAGTTGTTCATTCCTTGCCCAGTTGCGCCCGGCCAAAGCCAGTCGCCCAAAAAATCCCAGCGGCCGCCGTATCGCTTGAGCAGGTTGTTTTCCACGTGTGTATCGAGGAATGACAGCCAACCTTTTATCATTTCGAAATTCTCTTCGAGAACCCGTGTGTCGCCTTGATATTGGTACATAAACCAAGGCAGTGTAACAACGATTCCACCCCAGGCAGGCCCGCCACCACCGTGATACGTGGGCGCCGTTTGAGGTAAAACGCCTCCGCCCAGTTTGCGGCCGCTGCCTTCTTGTTTTCGCGCCCAGTTGGGGTCGTTCATGTTCCCGACCATCGGCTCGGTGCCTTGCACGTCGCGCCAGTCTTCGAGCCATTTGTTGTAAAACGCCCCAAGTTGGTAAATAAGCATTCCGGTTTCGGAAGTAGCGTGCGCATCGCCACCGTAACCGAACCGCTCACGTTGCGGACAATCAACAACATACCCTCCTAACGACAAATTTTGGAATGTCCAGTTCACGGTATTGTAAATCCAGTTTTGCAACGGATTGGAGCATTCAAACGAAGTGGCATCGGCAAAGTTGGTACGAACCATCCAACCTTTGATGTCTTCGAGTTTGGGTTCAGATTTCAGACCTTTTATCGTGATCCATTGTCCCGAACTGTAATTGAAGCGGTTTTTGAAGGTTCCTGCTCCCGATTTTCCCAAAACATACGCGTTGTTCAGGCTGAATGTCATATCGTTCTGTTGCCTTTCGGAAAACAAAAAGCGAATGGTGTCGCCGGGAGTCCCTTTCACGTCAATTTGTGTCCATCCCGCGAAATTGACACCCATATCAACTCGGTACGAGCCATCGGAACGTTTTTTGATCGCGACCGGACGGATTTCATCAAACAACGCGTTGGTTTCAGCCCGTTGCGCGGATAGTTTGAGCGTTGGCGTGTAAACGGTAGCGTTTTGCCAGTTTTGGTCGCTGAAATCGGCTAAATTCCAACGAACAATCTCTTTATTGGCATCATAGATTTCTCCGCCGTACCCGCCGGGTAACCCAAATCCCCAGTTGCCGATCAGTTTATTCGGACTTGGGTGTGTTTTCCACGATTCATCGGTCTCGATTCTTGTGAGTTTTCGGTTATTCTTGCCGTAAATATCGGTTTGGGCAATGACGATAGGTGTCCGCGGTTTATCGGGCGTATCGTATGGCGCGAAAATTGACCACGAAGTTCCGAGCCACAGGGCAATGACATTTTTACCGGATTTCAGCGCCGGAGCAATGTTGTAAGCAATATATCGAGCGCGCTGCGTATGGTCGGTAACTGCCGGAGCGAGAACGTGATCACCAATTTTTTGGCCGTTTACATACACTTCGTGATACCCCACCGATGCCACAAAAAGCGTAGCTTTCTCGGGCTTTTGCTTCAAATCAAACGTTTTTCGAAGCCACGGATCGAAAATTTTGTTGCCTTCCCGCGTGAATTCGTATATTTCGGACGAGCCGATCCATTTTGCCGTCCACTCTGTTTCATTGAATAATCCGGTGGTGAAAGTTGCCGTCTCACTGAATTTTGATTGGTTATTTTTTTCATCTTTTACTGCAACTTTCCAAAAGTAACTTTTATCGGATTCGAGTTCCTTTCCTTTGTATTCAATGAGTTGCATATTGTCCGACGAAATCCATCCGGTATCCCATGTATCGCCATTGTTTTTGGCGATATTCTTTTTCGATGAACTCACCAAAATTCGATACGCGGTTTGCTTTTGCCCGTAAGCGTTTTCGTTGGTGGCTTTGAGCGTCCAACTGAAGCGGGGTTGCGCGATATCCAATCCGGTAGGGTCGACGAGGTACTCGCAGGTGAGATTGGTGGGGAGGATAGAGGCTGTTTGAGAAAAAACCGAAACGACTGCTAACTCTATCAACATCAGGAGAATGATTGTCTTTTTCATTATGTTTTATATTATTTTTTCGATTTTCATCCAACGGATACAGCGATTAAACCATTCTTCGAACTCGGGAATTTGAATGAATCCGTGGTCGCCCCGCGAATAAATATGTAACTCGGCGGGAACATTGCATTTGTTTAATTGCTGATAAAAATACAAACTATTTTTCACGGGAACAACTTGATCGTCATCTGTATGAATAAGGATAGTTTTAGGTGTATTCTTGTTAACGTGTAATTCGTTTGAAAAGAATTGAATCTGTTTTGTGTCGGGATTTTTACCGATCAGGTTATCCCGTGAACCGATGTGTCCGATGCTATCGGTAAAACTTACTACGGGATTGATAAGGATCATAAAGTCCGGCCTGAGATTAATGCTTTTATCGTTTGCAACGAGAACGGAATCGTAATGTACACCGAGTGATACGGCTAAGTGTCCACCCGCAGAAAAACCCATTATGCCGATCTTTTCGGGATCAATGCCCCATTTTTCGGCTTTTTCCCTGACCATTTGAATGGCTCTTTGAGCATCGCTAAGTGGAGCAAATGATTTGTTGCTCACAATTTCATCATCGGGTAACCGATATTTGAGAACGAATGCAGCAATTCCATGTTTATTGAATTCTTCGGCAACTTTATATCCTTCCCTCTCCATGAGCATGGTGTGGTAACCGCCGCCGGGACAAATAATTACCGCGCTTTTGTTTTTATCCTGATTATCGGGAATAAACGGTGTAATGGACGGATTTGTTACTTTGCTTACCAGTAATCCAAATAGCGAATCGGTGCGATGCGCTTCTGAAATTTTCTCTTTTATTTTCGGGTACAGAAATATCTCTTCTCTCTGCTCACCGGAAAAAGCTTGTCCGTAAACGTTGGAGTAAAGTAGAAAAAGTAGTCCGATAATGAAAAGAATGTGCCTCATATTTTATTTCATCGTTTTTGTGAAAGTATGGTTGCCGCTTCCGACTTCCTTGTAATTTTCTTCCTGTGGCAGATACACTTTGGCAGAACAATTGGGTGGAACGGAAACGTTTAATGTAAACAGGTTATTCTCCTTTTTCCAGTCAACGGCGATTTTTCCATACAAAGTTTCGTGCGAAGCTTCCACAAATTTTAAATCGCCGACAGGTTGCGGGGCGATAATGATATTTTTATAACCTGAGTTATTTTCCGTGTAAATACCTGCGAGCGACCTGTAAAACCACTCTAATATTTGTCCCATCATGAAATGATTCCACGAAGCACCATCCCTCGGATCCCAAAGTTCCGTGAGGGTTGTTGCGCCAAACTGTAGTTGAAAGCCGTATCCCGGCACTTCGTTGTGATTGTGCATCTTGTACATCACTTCGTTCAATCCGTTTCTTGCCAGCGCCTGAAACAAATACCGGTTGCCGACATCTCCGGTGGAGAGCCTGTATCCTTTTGCTTCGATATCCTTAACCAGATTATCGAGAACGGCTTGTTTGTCTTTGGG
The DNA here is from genome assembly GCA_028698105.1 of Petrimonas sp. Lineage (GTDB taxonomy): Bacteria > Bacteroidota > Bacteroidia > Bacteroidales > Dysgonomonadaceae > JAQVEB01. The sequence goes on from JAQVEB010000002.1 coordinate 16,417, forward strand.
ATCAACTAATCCGGAAAATAAAGGCATTGCATTGGATGCCTGACTCCCTGTCCCGTATTGCTTGGTAGCTCTATTGAAAAACTCATTGTTGAAGGCCGTTTTTACCTTTTCCCTGAGATCGGAATAGAAAGTTACATCTTCCTTTTTGTTGAGCATCTCGACCGCTTGCACAAGATAATCAATTACCATGTAATAATGCGTAGTTGCCGATAAAGCAATTGGGGTATTTTTTGACGGGCCATAAGGCTCGTTTTCACGATAATCGCACCAATCGCCCAGCCCGTGAGAAACAATGTGGTTTTTAGCTGTTGTGGTCAGGTAATCAACATATCTCTTCATTACATCGTAATAATTCACAATCAGCGAATTGTCACCGTAAAACTCGTAGTACATAAACGGAAAAATCACACTGGCGCTTCCCCATTCGGGAGAATCCCGAAAACCGCCTTCGAAAACCACGTATTCGGGAGCGATACTCGTAACCAACCCGTTCGGTAACTGTGCGTCGCGAATGTCCTGCATAACTTTTGGGGCAAATCTTGCCAGATTGAAATTGTAATATATGCCGGGGCCGTTTAAGTGAATTTCTTCCAGCCATCCGAGCTTTTCCCGGTGCGGACAATCGGTGAACACGGCCTGCATATTGCTTTTTATGGCATTTACGATCAAGTTGTGTGCGTTGTTGAAGATCTCGTTGGAAGAACGGAACCTTCCCACCGATTTGGCAGCGTTATAAACAAAACAAGACTTTATATCTTTTATTACGGGAATGTCCCTGTTATCTTGATATTCCGGCAGTTTGGCTCCTTCAACCTGAATATATCTGAACCCATAGTACGAAAACCGTGGTTGCCAGGTTTCTTCATTATCACCCTTCAACGTGTATTCATAATAATACGGCCCGCCGGATTGCGTTTGATTGATACTGCCGTCATCGTTTACCCGCTCGGCAACCGTCAACCGAATCTTATCGCCGCGTTTTCCTTTTACGGTAAATACAGGGTAGCCTGAGAGATTTTGTCCCATATCCAGCACATAGGCATCGCCGATTTTTTTACTGTCTTTTATTCCGAAATACTCCATCTCCCTTACCGGAGTTGAAGTTTGAGGCTTTAGTCCTCCCTTAGGCGCATTATCCACGACTACCGGCAGCCATTTGGAATCATCGAATCCCGAAGTATCCCATCCGGCTTGTTCAAGACGCGCATCGTAATCTTCTCCTCCGTACATGCTGTTAAAAACGATGGGGCTTGGAGAGTATTTCCAATCCTTGTTTGAAGTAATTTCTTCTTTGGTACCATCGGTATAGGTGATAAAGAGTTTCAAGAAGAGCGTAGGAGGCCCGAAACTTACCTGCATTTTTTTGTAACGGCCGCCTTGTTCGTTATAAAATCCGTTTCCGAGCAGTACTCCGATCGTATTATCACCTTTTTTTAGTTCATTTGACAAGTCATAAACGTTGTAATAAACAGTCTTGTCGCAATCGCTCCACAACGGATTGTATTGATCGTTGCCGATTTTCTTTCCGTTCAAAGATAACTCGTAGTGTCCCAATCCGCTAATGTATATAATCGCATCCTTGATTTGTTTTTGTGAGGAAAACGATTTCCGCAGATAAATACTTCTTTTGGACAGCGGATTGGTTTGTCGCCAAAGCTGCGCTTTTTCTGATGTTTCGGCCAAAGCGTGATAATTCCTTCCCGGAGGGAGATTGGAATCTTCCCTTTTGATGGCGCTTATCCAGTCGGCATTGAGCGTTGTTTTATTTGGCGCTAAACGGAAATCGTTTTTTTCGCTCCATTGAGTCCTTTTGTTTTTATGATCCCATATCCGCACCCGCCATTGATACTTTTCTCCAGGATTTAATTTTATTTTTCCCGTGTACGGCACAAGTTGGCTTTTAACGGATTTTATTTTTCCTGAATTCCAGACTCTTTTATTTTTATGGTCGAATATTTCTAATTCATAGGCAGTTTGTGCAACTCCGTTTTCTGTTGATTGTAATTGCCATCCGAAACGGGGGGGGTGGCCTTCAACCAATAGCGGAAATTCTTCATGCTCACAAACAAGCTTGCCAAACTTTAAATTAACTGACGAATTATTCTGACCAAAGCCGAGATTGATTGAAGTAAAAGCAACGAAAAGGATAAATATTTTTTTCATATTTCTGTTATTTACGGATTTCTTCACACACATTGATCATGGGGATACCTAACAAAAATGCAATTTTTTCAATTTTATTAGCTACATGTCCAACTCCTATTGCACAATGATGCGATGGGCCATATTTACTCCACGTGTTCACGAAATCGCGGATATTGCACGAGAAACGGTAACGGCTGTTCGTATTTCCGGTTTCTAAAATCGGACCCTCAACAGAATCACCTTCGGCAACCAACAGAAAAACAGAATCTTTGCCCTCTACTACCGAAAGTAAGGTTACAGGCCCGTGTTTTACAGACATTTGAATGGATAATCCGGTACCCGGTTTCCCGTGATATACGGGCAGCGGAACCAGTTTCACACGGCCTTCCGCTATATTAAAATGAGCAGGTCCGTCATGGCCCAGGAAAACCACATTATCCTTAAAATCCATCAGATAAAACTCGGAGAATGAACCTCCGGAGCCCAATTCGCTCATGATTTTCATAGCATGTGCATTTTTTACTTCACATTCACCCGCAACAGGAATATTTTTGCCTGTTAGCAATGTATTACCGGCAATTACCGAAGTGATGATATTTTCATAATCATTTCCCGGTTGCCCTTCGTAATAATATGCCAGTGACTTCAATTGATATGTTTCTATTAGTTTATCCAGAGCAACGGACGTTTTTGCGGCACGTTCAATTTCTTTTGAACTGCATTTTTTATCAATTTCGAAAACGGATTCAAATTCCGATACTTTTTCATTTATTTCCTCCGAAGAAACTTCATCGCGAAGCTTTTTCAATTCGCACATTTCCAATATTTCGAAATGAGTGCCAAATGTTACGCTTTGTTTGGTTAAATCGGTATAAACATCAAGCATCCCTCCGTAGTAATTTCCCAAAACGCCCATTCGGTTATCCTGTAATGCTTTTACAACCTTTACGGCATCTATCCAGCTTCTGATTTCATCCCACACGTTGTCTTCATGCAAGTGCCCGGTAATAGTATGGTAACGGGTATTAGCCTTGTTCATTACGGATGCTATTTCGGGTATGGCACATGCCTGACAGTGTTCGAGCCAAATTCCTGTTTTCTCGGCATAATCATCCAAAGCATTGAACTTTTGGTAGTCCAAACTCTCCACCGGTTGTAAATTCAGCAATATGAACGGAACTTTTGCTTGTCTTGCAATCGGAAGAATGGTTGACGATAAAGCATAGGTTGATACAAAAAGAAAGATCAAATCTACATTGCTGTTGCTAAGCAAGACCGCAGTGCTTTTTGCTTTATCTATATTATCTACCATTCCGGCATCCACTACTTCTGCGCCAAAACTTTCGATTTTACTTTTTATTTGGCTGTGATATCCTTTGAGGTTATTTAATAAAGATCCGAATTGTCCCCAATACGTATCTAAACCAACACTAAATAATCCGACTTTACTCATTTCTTTGAAATTAAATTATTAAAATTAATATACCAAATCGAAATCTTCAAACAAGCCGTAATCAATCATCTTGTATTCGGCAGGAAGTATTGGAGCATTTATATTTCTCCAGTTGAAAGGTCCAGCTAAGCCTTGGGATGGATTGTTATAGTGAGGGCCTAACAGGTTTCTTAAACTGCCAATAACGCACACATCAATTTGATTTTTTCCCTTTTGCAAATAAGACGATATATCGAGCATATAAGGATCAAAACCGATAATTCCTGCCTTTTTATTGTTAACATAGACTTCACAAACAGTACCATTCCATTTGCCGAGCTTAACAAAGTAATTCTTATTTATATCTTCAATTGAATATGTTTTGCTGTATTTTACATCCCAGGAGTAAAAAGGTTGATCTTGCTCTTTCCAACTTCCTAAAGTTAATTCCTTTTTTGCATAGTTAATGCTCCATCCAATATTTTCAGGAACAACCGTAAAATCTCCCAATATATAGATGGGCTCTATTTCAGCGAAAACACTCATTGGATTGACGCTCACTTCAACTTTATTTGTTCCGTTCTTCAAATATTCCCCAACAGTATATACCCCGAAAGACTTATCTAACCACCATTCTCCATTCATTGCAGAAACTTTCTTTCCGTTAACACTGACGGAAAATAATTCCGGCCTTTCCACTACGAGTTTTGTGTTGTTATCTAAATTTACGTTGACTTTAAAATTATATGTAACTTTAAATCCTCCGTTGGAGAAAGTGTCTCTTTCGATAATATTCTTTTTGAATTGTACCGATGAATTCCATGGATTTCCTGTTTCAAAACCGTTTGATTTAAAAACAATATCCGTAGCTTTGGATACATGAATATTCGGTTCAAGTTTTCCATTGATCTCGAGATCACAAAAATCAATAGGGAGGACGTTGTCTTTTAACCGTGAAACAATTGTTTCAGTATCGCCTTTTACTGTGTTTGTTTGTTGAATTGATTGCCGTTGAGGGTAATTATTGATTTTTTTTCTCGAGGAAAATAAAAGTAAGCTGCCGGAAGGTTGAAGCTGAAATTCGAAAGATAACTGTCCTTTTTCTCCTTTTTCTGAAGGATATGTGTACATTTTTCCTTCAAGGGCATCCAATTCGATGAGTGACGTTCCTTTCAAAGATACTTTTCCGGTTGAAGGCTCACTCATGGAAGAATTGACGATAAACAATATTTCACCGTCCGAATAATTATTTCTGTAATGATACAGGTCTCCACCGGTATGCGTTATTTTGCATGCTTGCTCCGACAATAGATTGCCGATTACTTCAGTAGTTAAATCCGTAAAATGTTGTACGCTGCTTTGATTTAACAGATTGCTCAATTTGTCGTTGACTTCGCCATCAACCATCGTGGGTTTGGAAAAGCAAATCAACTTACCACCGGAATCGACAAATCTGCTCAAGAGTTCGAATGTTGGCTTGCCGATATTTTCGGTAAGCGGTGGAATTACTACTGTTTTGTATTGTGCTTTGCCGATGATGAAATTATTGCGCTGAATTTTTCCGTTATCCTTTATTATGTTTTCAGAGGCCAAATCATATTCTATCTGACTCTTTTCCATTTTTGTAACAAAAGATTGGAAATTCTTTCCAATTTCCATCAATTGGGGATTACTTCCGGTGTGTGAATAATAGCACCATAAAGTAGAATTCGGTTCAATAACAACGATATTATTTATTTGAACTCCTTCACTTAAAACATATGATAACCTGCCGAAATAGTCGTTCATGTACTTATAATTATTCCACCAGGGAGAATGATACGTGAAAACGGGCGGGTAATCATATTTACGTGCTCCTTTCAAGGTTTGATGCGATAAATGCTGGTTCATGAAATTTACGCCCAATGCGTATTCCCAATCTCCCAATCGTTTTAAATCTTTAAAGGTAACATCCCATCCACCGCCGCCATAAGTTTCACTCAACGTTCTTTCATACCCCATTTGATTTGCGACACTGCGAACTTCTTTTACCGATCTTACATTTCCAAACTGTGCTTGCGGAGATACGTCATTAAACTGATTGAATAACATGTCAATTCCCGGCATTTGATGCCAGGCATACATGGCCATATTATCAGGCCCGTCGTTCATATTGGGCCATCCGTGTTCCCAATAATGTCCCGTCCATACCAGATTCTTCGCTTCAGTATATTCAAACCACGGCTTAGACCATCGGTCTATAAATAGTTGAAGCAAGGTTTCCATATAATGATATCGGACTTTTTTCCAATCGCCGGTTTCTTCACTCAAGAGCGGCAAAAAGTCTTTTAAATCGTATCCCCACTTAGCTTTAAAAACATCAAAAAGATCGGGTGTCCATCTAAAGCCACCGGATGTTACAATGTTAGGCTCATCCGTAAAAACACCTCTTACTGTTTTACCGTAGTCGCCTCCCAGTACTCTGTTATATCCATCCATGGTTGCATCGATAAATTTCTGCGTTACGCCGGGCAATAATAAATCCACATACGAATAACCGGCGTACCATGGAGAACGACCATAAAATGTCTTTTGGTATAAATAATAATTTCCTTCCTTACCTTTATAATCATTGATTTGCGAAGTGATATCCAGGTATTTATCGTTTGAGTTAAGCAAACATAAATAATATTCGGGCAGGGAATCGGGTAGGAGACTGTATTTCGTTAATTTTAGTCCTTGCCCCTGATTGAACGACTCCGGCATTTGATCCGGGACATGACCACCCGCAAATCCGCTCGGATATGAATTTTCATCATAAATCCACGCTTCCATGCCATATTCTGTAGCTTTATCTACTGCATACTTATAAAGTTCAAGCCATTCATCCGAAAGGTATTCAGTAACCAACCCCGGCCTGGGATGAACGAAAAAACCCCCGAATCCTGCATCGTGAAGTTCGGTTATCATTCTGTCTAATTCGGGTTTAGTTATAATTTCGTTAAATACTAAAAGGGGACTCGATCTGAACTCACTACCCGGATTCACAAACTTCTTCTCGATTTCTTTAAAAGTAAATTTTTCTGTTTCGTTGCTTCCGCAGCTTATAAATAACGTATTTAAAACTGCAAAATATATGAGAATGAGCAATATATTTATCCTATTCATATTTTAAAATATTAAATTTGAAAATTTATTTTATCGTAAACCTGTAAGCCCCGGCCTTTAAATTCACAACATGCTGATCTTGTTCCGCTTTAACTGTCTGAATTAACGGATTCTTTTCAAGCGTTTTGTTATTCTCTCTAATATTCTTTCCGTTCAAGTGTAAAGTTGCCGTACTGTTTGCGGGCACTATTACGCTGTATTCTATCGTTTTACTTTTTCTTTGCCACGATGAAGCGATATCACCATACGGCCCGTTGTGCGAAGCTTCAAAATGCGATAACCCGGAAACAAAATTCGGTTTGAGAATAATATTTTTGAATCCGGGTTGGCTTTCGTCCGGAAAAATTCCACCCAAAGCTTTGTAATACCACGCATTAATTTCACCGAACATAATATGGTTCATTGAAACATCGTGAGCGGCATCGAGCGGCCAATTTTCGTAAAATGTTGTAGCTCCGTTTACAATCCACCAGCCCCACGATGGAAAAGTTTCTTGCGATGCTACTTCGTAGGCCAGTTGTGCGTATCCGTTTTCGCTCAAGGCATTCAGGATGGTTTTGGTTCCCAATAATCCCACATCAATGTGTTTGTTATCTTGTTCCACCCGTTTTGCCAAATTTTCAGCGACCTTGCTCCTTAATTCATCGGGAACCAAATTCCAATACAACGCAACACTTAATTCTGTTTGCAATCCGCTTCCGTAAATTCCGGTTTCGTAATTGAGGAATTTCTTATTGATGGCTGATTTTATTTTCTCAGCGAGAGCAGAATATTTTTCAAAATCAGCTGTTTTCCCAAATAATTTTGCTGTTTTGGCAAGAATAAGCGCATCAATGTAATAATACGTGCTCGAAGTGTATTCTTTTGGCGTTACCGATTTTACAGGAACCCAATCTCCCAATCCCCAATCGGTTAATCCCGAAGGATATTGTTCGTTAATATAATCCACATATCGTTTAATATTGTCATAGCATAATTCAAGCAATCTTGAATCGCCGTAAAAAAGATAAATATTCCACGGAATAATGGCTATGGTGCTCGTCCAGTCCGGCCCGTTGGCCCACTGGTAACCCCATCCGCTGGACGGAATAATGGCCGGAAGCACGCCGTTGGGTTGTTGTTCATCACGATGATCTGCCAGCCACTTTTCGTACACGGTGATTCCATCAAAATTGTACAATCCTACTTCTATGGCTATGTGAGCGTCGCCCGTCCAGCCGTTTTTCTCCCGTTGAGGACAATCGGTAGGATAGCCGAATAAATTAGACAAATAAGATACGTTTGATGCCTGCCAGGCCTTGTTCAACGTGTTGTTGGACGAGTTTATCTTCCCAATCGGCGGAACATCGCTGTGCATAAAATAAGCCGTAAGGTTTTCTTTGGTCAGATTCAACGGTTGATCTGTTGTAACTTCCACGTATTGAAATCCTTTGTAGTTGAAACGGGGCATAAATTCATCCTCTTTTTTGCCACTGAGAATAAAAATATCGGTTTGAAAAGGATCGGAATCGTCCGTCGGACGATAGTGTACATCAATATTCGACATATCTGCGCGCCCGTTCGAATCTAATCTTTCAACATGCTTTAATCGAATAGTTGTACCTTCAGGTCCGTTTACTCTCATTTTAATTACACCCGACATATTTTGTCCGAAATCGTAAAGCCACGTTCGGTCGTCTATTTTCTTCAGGCTAACAGCTTGATATTCTATGACGTTCCGAATAGGATGCAGAGCTTGAGCCACAATATTTTGAGACGGCGCACCCGTTGTGTAAATACCTTTCCATCCTTTTGCATCGAAATTGGGAGTGTCCCATCCGGATTGTTCTTTTCGGGCATCGTAATGTTCTGCCGTGTAAATGCTGTTGAAAATAACCGGACTTTCCGAAGTCTGCCATCTTTCATCTGTACCGATAATTTCTTTAGTTCCATCGGAATAGGTTATGTGCAAATCCATACAAAATTTAGGACGGGCGCGCCACGGAGCTTTGTCGAAATACCATACGGCTGTAGATTGATGATTATACCAACCGTTTCCTAACAAAACACCAATTGCATTGTCACCTTGTTTCAAGTTGTCCGTTACATCATATATTACATACAGGTTTCGTCTGTCAAAACGTGTGTACATCGGATCAAGCCGATGATTACCGATGCGCCTTCCGTTAATGGAAAGTTCGTAAAGTCCTGCTGCAACAATGTATGCTCTTGCAGATTGGATGGTTTTGTTCGTTTTGAAAGCTCTTCGAAAATAAGCCGCCGGTTTGAGGTTGAAATCGTACGTATCGGTAATCCATTTTCCTTTCCATCTATGTTGTCCCATCATTCCGGTTTCAAAAAAATAAGGTTGCGACCACGATGACCACTGTTTGTTTTCGTCTTGAACGCGGACACTCCAGAAATAGCGAGTGAAAGGTTGTAACTCTGCACCCCGATAAATTACAGGGATAACAGATGTATTCACGATTCCCGATTCCCACGCATTTCCTTTCCCCGAAGCAACTTCCGACTCTGATGTTCCTACGGACAGTTCATAAGCCAACTGTGAGTTTCCGGGTTTTTGCGACTCCATTTGCCACGTAAAACGTGGATGCGTTTCGTCTATCCCGATGGGATTGTCCAAATATTCACATTTCAGGTTCTTAACGCTTATCTGCGAATATATTGAGAATTGAATGATAAACAGGGTTAGACAAAGAATGATTGCTTTTTTATTCATGATTTTTTGATTTTACAACGAATACTCTACTGTGTATTTTCCACTCTGTAATTCAACTTTTCCGTTTGATGGCTGATGCGATTTATTGTTGATTTTAATGAGAGAATTTTTCGGGGAGTTCAATTTTGCGATGGAACCGACCGGAACTTCGACTTCCATTTTCATTTGGTTGCCCAAAATACTCCAGTTTACACTCAATAAGCCTTTTGGAGTTTCAATATGGGTTTTGGCCCAGGTTACGCCGGCGGGAATTTGTGGGTCAATAAGAAATTCGCTGTAGGCGGTCTTGCTATCGATTTGGCGGATTCCTCCAACCGATTGGTAAAACCATTGTCCCACGCCGTTGTAGCAATTATGTATGCGGCTTCTGGCCCCGTTCCAGTGCTCCCAGGTGGTAGTGGCTCCGTTTTCGAGCATATGTAAATATCCGGGATACGTTTTCTTTTTCAGCATGGAATAGATAAAATCGGGTTGATTGTTTTTCGCTGCCCATTCCATCATTACGGGTATTCCGACAAGTCCGGTGTTGAGGTGACCGTTATCTTCTGTTTCCGTTCTTTCGATCAATAATTTTGTCAGACTGTCTTGCTGATCTTGCGGAACAACTTCAGCAAGCATCGGGAAAATAAGGTCTATTTGTGATCCGGTGCCATAAATACCTGTGTTCGCATCATAAAAAGTATCGTGAATTGTTTTATTCAGTTGAATTTTCCTTTCCGAATATTGCCTTTTATCGTCTTCTTTGCCCAAAACACCGGCTATATCCACCATTTGGCCGAAACAAACGGACAGGTAACTATTATTCACTAAATCTACCGACCGTTCATCCAGATGATTTGGATTTCCAACACCGTCCGGCGTAGCCCAATCACCCAAATACCAATTTCTGTAATCAGTATTAGGCCATTGTTTTAATAACCCGTCTTTGCTGTTGTTATCTACGTACCCAAGCCATTTTTGCATTACAGGATAATATTTTTCAAGAAATTTAATATCTCCGTAATCTTGATAAGTGTGCCACGATGCCGATATAATAAACCCACACCAATAAGGCCCTCCTCCTGCTGAGTATGGATTTGGCGCTGTATGTGGCATACTCCCGTCTTCTCGGATAACATCGGCCCACGCATCCAGCCAATTGCTATACATGGGCGCAAGGTTAAACATGGTTTGTGCAGTTACGGTGGATGCATTGCCGTCGCCACCGTAACCCAATCGTTCGATCTGCGGGCAATCCACCAGATAACCACCTAATCCCAAGCACTTTAAGGTGTATAGCACCATGTCGTGGATGCGATTCAGATCGGGATCGGAGCACTCGAAACCGGAAGTAGATTCAAAATCGGTATGAATAAGATGCGCTTTTATGGAAGTGAGATCGGGTGTTTCGTAAAGATTCGATATTTTCACGTATCTGAATCCGTGGTAGTTGAATTTATTCTTGAAAAATTCTGTACCTTCGCCTGACGCTATGTAACGATCAATCTGTCCCTGATTGACGATTTGCCCGTTATCGTCCAGATGATCGGAATATTCCAGAACTACTTTTTGCGCTTTTTTCAGTTGAGGAAAAGTTATCTCAAACCATCCGCTAAGGGTTGTTCCCATGTCCACCAAAAAAGTACTGTCGTTCAGCTTATCGACTTTGGTTGGTTTTATTTCTTTTGTAATTCGGTTGGGTTCAACCATTTGAGGGGTTACTGCGTGCTTCGGAACATCTACTACGGATGCTCTGTGCCAGGCCAGATCATCGGGTTTTGTAAACACGAGGTTTTGCGTTTCCAGATTCCCCGAAATTTCTTCTCCGCCGTATCTTCCCGACATCCAATCGCTGATACGCGTGTACTCACTGTTTCGTGCCATCCATGCATCGTCGGTTGCAACAATGTTTTCGGATGATTGTCCCGAAACCTTTTCCAATTGAGCTTTCACCAACGGGCCATCGCCGATAACACCCGGTAACCCTTTTGAATACCAGCCACTTCCTAACCAGATAATCAGGTTGTTTTCACCTTTTGCCACATACGGAGTAACGTCGTATGTTTTAATCAACGAACGTTTGTTAAACTGCGAAACTGCCGGTGAAAGAACGTCGTCGCTGATCTTTTGTCCGTTTATAAATGCTTCGTGATAACCTAAACTGTTGATATGTAATAGAAAACGGACGTTTTTATTCATTTTTTCTATTGAAAATGTTTTTCTGAATTGCGGACAACTTTGGAATCCTTCCTTTGTGGGATAACCAATGTACGAAGCCGACCAATCGCTTTCACTCAGCAATCCGATACCGAAAACGCCCGGTTCACTCCATTTTGAAACGTTGTTGTTTTCATCCCAAGTGCGAACTTTCCAGTACAGCAACTGTCGTGAATTGAGTTTTTCTCCCTGATAATCGTTCAGAATATTTGAAGAAGATTCAATTTTGCCTGAATTCCAGAAATCGGCTTTTCCTTCACTTAGTTTTTTGATATCACCGGCAACAAGAATTTGATATGCCGTTTGGTTCGCGCCTTCCTTATCCGATGTGTTTTTCCAGCTAAATCGGGGTTGCTGCGTATTTATTCCTAAAGGGTCTCGCAAATTCTCACATTTCAGATCGGAAATTTTCAAAACGCTGCCTTGAGAACAGCGGAAAAAGCTTAGCAAAACAAGCGAGCAAATTAGTATTCCTATCGGTTTTATGAATTTCATTCGAAAATGTATTACTTATGTATTTAAATTCAGAGAAAACTCTTTCTGTCATAAATAAACATAGTAAGGGGAAAATTATTTCCTCCTTACTATGCTTATGGTTAGGTTTGTTTTCAGGAATGTTTAATATCCCGGATTCTGTTCAAGAAGATTGTTTATATCTATTTCACGTGTAGGAATAGCATAAATCATTCTAAAATCGTCTATTTTAAAGCATCCATCATTATTAGTAGCTTTTACCCAAGGATGCAACTCCTTGATTCTTTCACCGTGTGCCGTCATTACTTGTTTGACAATACCTAGTCTTTTTAGATCACTCCAACGATGATTTTCATATGCTAATTCATGACGCATTTCGTCAGCGACATTCTGCAAAGTACAACTACTCAATGGTGTAATACCTGCCCGAGTTCGCACTTGATTTATGTACGGTAAAGCTTCAGAGTTTTTTCCTTGTTTCACCAAGCATTCAGACAATAATAGCAATGTCCCAGAATATCGGTAAATAGGAAAATTTTCTATTCCTCTCAAACTGTAAGCATATGGTGGGTGGTAATATTTGTTTACCATATATCGATAGTCCTTGCCAGCGGGAACCGCATAATTTTTTGCAGGGCGAATTTGCTCATAATAAAAATTATCCTCTTCAGAATGTCCCTCCACAACAACGATGGATACAGGCAAACGTGAATCCCCTACTTCGTAAGAATCCACCATTTCTTTTGTAGGTACAACCCAACCGCCGCTAGCGCCACCAGCATAGTTAGAACCACCTATTCCCATCATGTCTTGCAAGTTACTGCATTTAGGCAGCATTTTCCACGCAAAGGTACTATATTGATTCGTCGATCCATCTTCAGTATATTGAACCTCAAATATTGTTTCTTTGTGGTTTTTATTGCTTGGATCAAATACAGATTTGTAGTCAATCAATAATCCATAATTCATTTGAATTATTGCTTTTAAATCCGATTCGGCAGTTACGTAATCCGGACTTGGTTTTGTCATATTAACATAAGCGCGGAGCATACGTGCCGCGCCCATAGTTGCACGACCTTTATTGTCATTAGGAAAGTTAGCGGGGATTGGCAATCCAATATCAATAGCTGTTTTTAAATCAGTCAGTATTTGCGAATAACATTCTTCTATCGTTGATTTAGCTAGAAAAGCTTCAGATGAAGTTGTAACTTCAGTTAAACTTAGAGGGACGCCTCCGAAACATTTTACGAGATCAAAATAATAATAAGCTCTCAAAAAAGATGCTTCCGCTTTTACTTTCGATTTTTCAGTGTCAGTCATTTGAGATGCATCCAATCGTCCTAATATCGTGTTGACTTTAGCTATGTTTTGATAATTCACCGTCCATCGATCTCTAATAGGTCCGGCGTTTGCAGAAACTACATCATCTATAAAAAGACAAGGCTTTTCATAAGCGCTATATGGGCCTCTGTCTCCGTAATAAATAGTATAAAATGCATTATCGGATCTCATCTCATCCATAAATAGCCCATCGTAAGCAATGCTTCTTAACCCAGTGTATGCGGCGTTTAATGCTTGGTCGAAATGACTAGCAGTCTTATAAAAAGATGCCGATGTAATATTGGTTTCTGGATATAAATTCAAAAACGAATCTTTACATGAAAGTAATAAACCAGATATCAATAATATTGTTATTAAAATGTATTTTCTCATAATGCTTGATATTTTAAAATGAAACGTTAATTCCGACTGTATAAACACGTGAAACAGGATACGCTGTATGATCAACTCCGTAAAAAGAGAGTCCGCTTGTACCACTACGACTGACTTCAGGATTCATTCCCGGGTATTTGGTTAAAGTAAGCAAATTTTGGGCAGTTAGATAAAGTCGGATTGATTTGACGAAAGGGTTAGTTTTCAATGGGAAAGTATATCCGGCAGTAATATTTTTAACCATTAGATACGAACCGTCAAAAACCCACCTAGAGTTTGTATATCTAAATAGTTCGGTAGTACCAGTTAGTGTTCTTGGAATAATTCCTGCACCGGGATTTTCCGGAGAACGCCAACGATCTGCAACAAGTTTACGTACGTTAAAAACTGCATCAATGTTTTCTGTCCATTCGTAAGTAGCGTCAATAATATCATTTCCCACGGAGCCAGAAATTACAACACTAGCGTCAAAGTTTTTCCAGTTGAATGAATTGGTAATACCATAAAGAAAATCTGGATTTGGATTTCCAATGTATGTTTTATCTTTAGAGTCTATTACATTATCTCCATTAATATCTTTCATGCGAACAGTTCCAATTGTAGAGCTTGCATGCTTTGGTTGAGAATCATATTCTTGCTGAGTCATATAAACTCCGTCATAAACATAGCCAAAAAATATTCCTAACGGCATTCCAACATCTGTTCTGTTGTAATCAACTTGATTATTGTATCCACCTATAGGAGTATCATTTGTGCCTAATTTGACTGCTTTGTTTCTATCGATTGTTAAATTAAAATCTGTAGACCATTTAAATTCTTTAACCATATTTTTAGTTTGAAGTGTAAATTCATGTCCCCAGAAACGAAACTCTCCTATGTTCGATTGAATATTTGAAAAACCTGAAGAATAAGGTATATCTATTTGATATAACAAACCATTAGTTGTCTTATCATAATAATCGTACATAAAGAAAACACGATCTTTATACAAACTTAAATCTAACCCAATATCCCAAGACTGAGTCTTTTCCCAGGTCAAATCAGCGTTCCCAATGTTACTGAGTTGCATTCCAGGTACAATGGAGCCACCCAAAACATAGTTATTAGCACCAATAGAAGCTATAGATGTATAGTTACCAATATTGTTATTACCAACTTTACCCCAGCTTGCACGTAATTTCAAGAAACTAATATCTGTAAATTTCTTCATAAACTCTTCATCACTCATTACCCAGCCAATTGAAGCAGAAGGAAAGTTCGCCCAACGCGCGTTGGCGCCGAAGCGAGAGCTGCCGTCCCTTCTAAAAGAAAGTGATAAAATATATTTATTTTTATATTCGTAATTAAAACGGGAAAGCAATGACGCCATACTCCATGCTGACTTTCCACCACTCCCAACCTTAGTTTTGGCAGCATTAAAAAAACCTATTTCATCGCTAGGGTAGTCATTTGCATTTATATTTGAAGAAATATCTTGACTTTCTTGAGCGGTATATCCCAATAAGACATCTACATCATGATCTTCAAGCAATGTTTTTTTGTAAGTTAACATATTTTCGATCAGCCAATTTTGATAGTTGTAGGTATTATACGATCCATAAGCTGGATTTGGAGGTGCAGAAAACATTCCACCACTAACGTATGAAGGTACCCATCTTTCTTGTCTAAAACTACCCATATCAGCATTTGCACTGATTCGATAATTTAAACCATCCAAAATCTGCACTTGACTATAGGCGTTTACCGTTCCTCGAATTATTTTTGAAGGATTCTGTCTGTCACGTAAAACAAGATAATAATTTGCATTTCCAAACATTCCGGGAGGTGAGTATGAAATTGGGTATGTACCGTCATCGTTCTTATATTTTAAGGCGGGATCCATTAGGAATGACGAACCAATTATTTGACGATCTATTCCTATTCCGTCTTGAATCTGGCGATTTATATATGAACCTGAAAGATTCAATCCAAATGTTATTCGATCTGATGCCTTGAATTCGTTATTAGAACGAACAGAGAAACGATTTGAATAAGAATTAATAATGACTCCTTCAGTTTCATTATAGTTCATATTTATTGCTGAACGCACTATATTGGTACCTGTTTGTAATCCTAAATTATAATCTTGAGATTGAGCTGTTCGTAATAAGACCTTGTACCAATCCGTACCTTGTTTTACAGATGACGGGTTTGCGTATTGTTCAGGCACAGGGATTGTCGATCCTTCATATTTTTGCTTATCTTCGTAATATTCTTTTTTGAATTGAGCAAATTCCTGCGCATTCATAACGTCGGGCATTCCTCTGCTCGAAACTTCCTGAATCCCGTAATTTGCATTAAAGGTAATTTCCGTTCTTCCAATTTTTCCCTGTTTAGTTGTCACGAGTATAACCCCGTTTGCGGCACGTGATCCGTAAAGAGTTGTAGATGCTGCATCTTTTAAAATAGAAATCGATTCGATTTCATCCGGGGATAAAGATTCTAATCCAGAGCTTGTTGGGAACCCATCGATTACTATTAGTGGACTATTACCCGCGTTAATTGATGCCTGTCCACGAATACGAATAGAAAGATTGCCATTTGGCTCTCCTGAATTATGTAATATTTGAACTCCCGCAAATTTTCCTTGTATTTTCTGTGTAATATTCGAAACAGGCATGTCAACCAATTCGTCAGTGTTTATCTTACTCATGGCACCGGTCACTGAACGTGCTTTTTGCGTACCATAAGCAACAACTACAACTTCGTCAAGTAGCTCTGTGTCAGACTCTAAAACAATATTTATTAAAGCGCTTCCTCTAACATCGATAGTTTGACTTTTCATCCCTACATATGACACTTCTAATTTTGCATTAGATGGTACATTGGATAATGTGTAATTGCCATCTGTATCGGTAATCGTTCCGACTGATGTGTTTTGTACTTGGATAGTAACTCCAATCAAAGGCTCGTTATTTACGTCGGTAACTTTTCCCTTTACCGTCAGATTTTGGGAAAAGATAAAAGAGGACAACATGCATAATACTGTTAAAATCATTGTCCGTTTTAATAAGATTGTACAATTTCTTTTTTTCATTCGTTGTTTATTAAATTTAAATTGTTCATGATAAAATTAAACTTCAAGTCAGTTTATTTTGTCTGATTATAGTATTCTAAAGTTTGATGTTTACGTATTTTTAATTTTATATTACAAAATTAAAGATATGTAAATATTATAACTCTATTTAAAATGATACTTAAGCTGTGTTTTTTGATATTTAACATTAAATTTTTTGTATGGACTTAATTTTGTTTGAGTCATACATCTTAGTTACTCGCGATTAACTAATTTATAGTAGATTTAATAATAAGCAATAATCTAATTTTATAGTCTATATTTTACAGTATTTATTTTTACACGTGTGATCAATTTATTATTATCTTTTTACTTAAAATTACTTTTACCGGTCCTTCTAACCCTGATTTTCTGAAAAAAGTTTCTTTATTGTCTTGTTCGAATTTTTTAATGTTAGTTTTAGTGAAACGTTTATCTTTTGGAAGATAACTGTCTCCAATCAACCTGTTTAGCCATGAATTTGTTACGGTGACAACAATCTTGTTTTCCTCTTCTTTAACATATGGAGTTATGTCAAGAATGAAAGGTGCGATCCAACAAGTACCTGCATTTTCCCCATTTATATTAACAGATGCAATTTCTTGAACGTTACCCAAATTAATGTATATAGTTTTCTCTTTAATTTCATCTTCATTCAAGTCAAATGTGCTTGAGTATTCGGCAGAACCGGAATAATATTTAATGAGTTCATCGGATAAGTCACTCCAGAATACCAGACTGTCCATAATAACCTTATTAGTAGGTGCCCATTTTTCGTGAAAACTTAATTCCCACTTGTTATCAATAACTTTTTCTGTATATGGATTTTTTTCAGTAAAAGAGGAAGTTTCATCATTATTTGACCAGAAAAGTGTATACGTTCCAGGATAAAGTATCTCGGCGGAATGCTTTTTGTATTCCTTGTGAAATTTAAAGTTTGGAGAACTTAAAACAGACAGATTTAGTTCAGGAAATATTTCTATGCCGTTTCTTTCAATTTTTGTAATGTGTT
The DNA here is from genome assembly GCA_028698105.1 of Petrimonas sp. Taxonomy (GTDB): domain Bacteria; phylum Bacteroidota; class Bacteroidia; order Bacteroidales; family Dysgonomonadaceae; genus JAQVEB01. The sequence continues at coordinate 34,349 of JAQVEB010000002.1, forward strand.
TGTCTTGTTTCTTTTCCCTGAAAACAATGATTTTGGAACCTTCAGGTGTAAAATACACAGGGATGTAAGTATATCCATCTTTTTCGTAATAAACGGGAATTTCTTCTACACTACCTGTTATGGGATTCCATAGTTCAGGTACTTTTCCCGTGACTCTAAACTTGCAAACGGTTTCCTCATAACGGTCGGGGAGATCGGTAAAATAATGATACTCGTTATAATCTATCTCGCTCCCTGATAGACGATTTGCTATGAAATATATGTCTTCTGTAGGTGTATATCGATGAATATAATCGATATATGTGTCGGGATATACACTCTTATATTCAAAGTCCGGTAGAATGTTTAGTGATTGCAGAACTTCTTTTGATGATAATCCTGAGAATACTTTTCCTTTTCCAAAACTATTGACGACGATTTCTTTACCGTCAATATCTCCCCACATCTTGTCAGCTATAATCTTTACAGCTTCGTCAGACGCGGGATAATTTTTTAAGCCGGTAGCTTTTTTGGGTTTTGGACCTACCAATATCATTCCATCTTTCACAAGTTCCTGGAGTTTTACTAATAGCTCAGCTTTTATTGATGTCTCATCAGGAAGTACTAATAACTTATAATTCATTCCATCCGGTAGGAAGATCATTCCGTTTTTTATTTTCACATCATTCATTAACACGTCAAAGCTACATTTATCCCAATCGTATCCTTTCCCTAAATCGTTTACCTCTTCTTTCAAGAATATAAAATTAGGGGAATCATCTCCGTAATAGTATAGTGCATCTGCTCTAAATAATCCTTTAGATAACACAGATGATATTCTGTTTATGTATTCAATGAAAGATTTAGATTCATTCCACCATGTGGTGTGCCTATTTAGATGAGTGCCCGCAAAATATTCGTTACCTGGTTCACCGTACTCGTCAGGAGAAGCAGTATAAGTATGCCACACAATTCTGTTTACACCGGAACAAAAAATTCTGTCAATATCATGTTTGCAATCTTTTGGAGGACGCTCCCAATGTGGACCGATACTCGTAGGACCTTCAGCGGCAACAAACCTTTTCCCATAAATATGAGCTACGCTAGCACTCTGTTTTACAGAAAATCTTTGGTCTTCCTTAGTGAAAAAAGTCTGGGACCTAATCCAAAATTCACCCATAGGCACGTCATTAAATTTCATTGTTTGAACTGCGTCAATTGGTGCTGCATGAGGCCCTCCTGACTCGGGATGAGTCCCCAGTTTGTTGGAGTGAGCAATGTCCCTAAATGTTTGATAAAATTCCTCAGCTACCAAATCTGCTACGGTACGTCGAAAATCGTGAAGGAACCTATTGGAAATTTCCCTGTTGATCACAATGCGTCCGGTAATTACGGGTAAAAATGAAGTCATATCATAGCCATTTTTTTTTTAAATGTCTTCATAAAATGGTCTGTCCAATTTGCAACACCCATTTCCCAGCTATCTGTATGAATAAATTTCAACGAGCTACCGGCACTTTTAGCTGTTCGAATCAATTTAGATATAACATCCTGATTATATTGTAGCAAAGCTTCTTTATTTAGATGATCTATTGCCAATCCATCCCATCCATCACTGGCTGTAGAAACTCTTTCATCGGTATTTGTCATAACGAATCGGATAATAGTCCACTTCCCCTTAGGTGCATTCCATTTAAGTTTTTTTCCATCAAAGTATTCCGTAACATCTATTATCTCATTTTTGCTTATTGGAGTACCTTTTTCCTGAAAGTCTTCTTTCAGGAGATATAAAGGATAAATGCCTGCGTCCCCTAATCTTTGTTCAAGTGTTTTAATCTTAATGTTTTTGATTTCATTGAAAGAAACAGTATCATCTGAATTTTTTACTGCAATTACTTTTATCTCCGCAAGAATAAGTAGTTTAAAATAATTATAATTATAATTGTTAAATTATTTTTATGTTTCATATATTTTTACTACATTTGTCTCACAATCAAAGATATATGAGAAGAGTAGTACTTGATAGAAACGAAA